>NZ_JAEQCX010000126.1:0-35681 GCF_020738035.1 Microcoleus sp. PH2017_28_MFU_U_A | reverse complement strand
CTAACAATTTCAAAAACCCGCCCTCACCCAACAAACAATATTAATGTACATTCAGATTTACGGTGGGGCGGGGGCGGGTTTATATTAATTGTCGGTGATTATTATGTATGGTTGGCGAACTCGCCCCTACAAATAAAATGTAGGTTGAAATTACAATTTCAATCCACCGATAGATAATGTAGAGTGCGTCGCACTCGACAATCTGCAATTAAAATCAAAAATATAGCAGCGACGCACCCTACCAGATAAAAAAGATTAATTTGCGATTGCTTCCAAGAATTTCTCAGCATTCTTCACGCTTTCAATATCATAAATATCCCGGTTGTAACAAACAATTTGTGCTACCAACTTTTCATGATGTTGCTGAGCTTTTTCCAACATAGAACCCTGGGAACGCCGATAATTGACAACTACTTCTTTCGTTCCGAAAAATGGGATATTATGTCTGTGACAATTGACCCAAAATTCCCAATCTTCGTAACCTTCTTTCATCCCAATTTTATAACCTGCCACTAAATCCAAAATAGATTTGTGATACAGTGAAGACGGGTGAATCATGTTAGAGTGCTTGATGTTTTCCGGCGAATACAAATCGCTACTCGGTACTATGCGATTTTCTGTGCCAAACATTTGATAAGAACCAAATGCTACACAAGGTACATGAGATTTTAAGCATATTTCTAAAAGACTATTTAAGGCATTTTCAGCTAAAATATCGTCAGCATCCAAAGGCATAATGTATTCACCATTTGCTGCTGCTATTCCAGCATTTCTTGCCAGAGACAGCCCTTGATTTGTTTGTTCTACCAGCCTGATTTTATGCTGGGGATTTGCTGCTATTAAATTTTTGGCAACTGTGCTTGTAGTATCTAAGCTGCCATCATTGACAATGATAATTTCCAAATTTTTGTAAGTTTGCTTAATTGCGCTAGTTACCGCTTGTGGCAAAAAGTGAGATTGATTGTAGCAGGGAACAATCACAGATACCAACGGTCGATTTTCCAATTGCTGGGATGCAGAAATTTGCCTGAAACTTTCTGTTTGGGCTGACTTTTGAGCAGATTGCAAGCTATAAAAATAAATCTTGGGATGTACAATCGCTAATTGATTCAAATCCGTGTTTTGATATTCACTTTCTAACATTGGATATCTCGATAAATATTCTTGTTTAACAAAAATAAATATATTCTGAGCGTACCAAGGCTCTACTTTGTCATTGTTCCATATTTTTCTCCTCAAGCAATCCACGACTGCAAAACCTTTTGTATGAAAATAATTTACCCAATATTGCGGCCACTGTTCGTTAACGTGTTCGACGCCTCCTTGAAACGGTATCGCAGCCGAAAACAAAATTACTGGTGCTAATTGAGTGAGAGAATTAACAAAGGTTTCAGCACAGGTAGCTGGCAAATGTTCTGCAACTTCTAGGGAAATTGCTAAGTCAAACTTTCTTTTTAATTGCAGCGGTTGCTTTAAATCTGCGGATTGGAACTGATTTAAAGGAATTTGTAAAAGAGTGCGATCGACATAATCGCCATCTATTCCCAAACAGTCAGCAATTCCCAACTTTTGAAAAGCAGCTAACCAACTTCCCGTACCGCAGCCCACATCCACTACACTTTTAGGTAAATTTGGTTGCAGCAAGTCTAACAGCAGAGGAATAATTTCTATAGCAGAACTGCGAGTTCCTTCTCCTATTAATTCGTAGAAATCTCTTGTATAAGATGACTGTTTTTGTTTATTTTTTTTACTGTATGTGGTCGAATCAATACCGTTTAAACTGCTAATTTCATAACCCTGCAAATGTGCTGGCAAATCCCAATAAATATTAGGATCTGGTTGATGTTTTACAGGCTCGACATTGCCGCGCCAAGCTGCACCCATAATTTGCATTGTTTGATATACTATCGTTTGCCAACCCTGTTGTTTCAAGTAATCTAAACCCTTAGCAACAGCCGGAGCAGCTAAATCGTGAAATAAAATTATTGCATCTTGTTCTGCCAATTTTTCGCAGGCGATCGCATCATTTAACGGCCCATCACCTTCGTGTTCTCCGTCAATAAAAATTAACGACCATTTCCGGTTCAAATCCTTTGCTAATTGCTCTACTCTTTGGGGGCTGTAACCGGGTATGAGTTCAACGGAAGTTTGCACGCCAGACGCATTGAGAGCGCCTTGAATTGAATCTATTACGCTTTGTCTAATATCATCTCTTTCTAACAGCGGATCGACGACATCTAACTCAACTCCGGCGAGTGCTAAATGACAAGCAGACCAACCCAGCCAGCAGCCAATTTCTAATGCTTTTTTACCTGAAAATTGCAGGGCTGTATTGTAAAGAATGTGTGCTTCGTCGCGACTGAGAAATCCGACTGAACTAGCACGGCGATCGACATACCAATTGTGCTTGATTTCCCGGCGCAGATACGGCCACGGACAAGTATTAGTATCGCCCACAATCATGTTGGGAAAGTACGCATCTGGGAGAATAATTTTTAGTTCGGGCGAGACGTAATCTCCGACAGGTAATGTATTATTTTGAATTTGAGATGGTGGTTGTACTGTCATTTTTTCTGATTTTAATTGTGGGGATACTGGCGGTTGAATCGGTTGGTAGCGGAGACTAATTTCTATTTGATTCCCGTCGGTTGTTGCTAATTTTACCAAGTCGTGCTTGTGACCTGTGATGTGCAGAATGCCGATCGCCCCGTGCGGCAAATACGGCTCCACAAAACAGCGTCGCTGCTTGTCCCAGACGGGCAAACCGAAGTTGCAGCTCCAATTGCACCCAGCCGGCAGCATCTCTGTGCGATCGAACATTTCAGTACCGTAAACGAGCCGATTTAACGCTATTTGGTCAGTCATCAAAGAAACGTGCCGCTGCAATCCCTCATCCAGATATTCCGCCCAAAGTTCCCAATGCGGCGCATCTTTGTGCAGCGCAAAGATACCTGCATTGATAGTTGGATAGCTGTGCAACTGTTTGGCAACTTCTTCCCCAAAAGCTGCTTGATAATCGCGATAAACAAATTCCCAGTACCAAGGCAATTTGCCATAAGCTAAATAATAGCCTCTATCTAATTCTGGAACAACTGCTAAACCCCGTTTTGCCGCGCCTTTTACGAATAATTCCATAGCTTGCCAATCCTGCACCCAAGCATCAGCATCTATCCACAGGTAGATGTCGAAATTCGGGAAGTAACGGCGCAGAAACGGACGAGCTAAAAGTCCTTTGAGATAGTGAGGTGCTTCATTTTTGCCGGGAAAGTTGAACTCCCAATCGGGTTTTTGAATAATATTAACTTGTGTTTCCAGCCACTCCAGTTGTTCGGGAGTGCAGCCTAGATCGAAAAAGCCGATCGCCACATTAGCGCCCTCTGGTTTTTCCCGCACCGATAAAATAGTACCTCGCACCAGTTCAAAGTAATTTGCATCGGCGGCCGTGATGGTGATAATCTGCATAAATATAGGATTTTTGGTTAAGGATTGGGGATTGGGGATTGGGGATTGGGCATCGGGCATTGGCCAAACAGGGCATTGGGCGGAGCGAAGCGGAGGGATTGGGCATTAGTATTTGTTATTTCATAATTGCTCATTCTTCCTTCTTCCTTCTTCCTTCTTCCTTCTTCCTTCTTCCTTAAATTATACTATCGAGGATGACTTATGAAAAACTCAAAAGGAAAAGTTTATCTAGTCGGTGGGGGGCCCGGAGATTGTAACTTGATGACAGTGCGATCGCAAAAACTGCTCTCCCAAGCCGAAGTCTTAATCTACGACGCACTCATCGACATCCCGCAACTCGCATTAATTCCAGTCACTTGTCAGAAAATAGAAGTAGGGAAACGCGGTGGCAAACCTTCCACCCAGCAGCAAGAAATTAACCGTTTGCTGGTAGAACATTGCCAACTTGGCAAACAAGTAGTGAGACTTAAAAGTGGCGATCCATTTATTTTTGGTCGCTCCAGTTCCGAGATTCAAGCATTAATTATAGCAGGCTGCGAATTTGAAGTTGTGCCGGGAATCTCGTCAGCATTTGCGGCACCTTTGCTAGCAGGAATTCCCCTCACAGATCCGGTGATGAGCCGCTGTTTTGCAGTGATGAGCGCCCACGAACCGGATGCGCTGGAATGGGAAGCTTTAGTGCGGATAGAAACTCTGGTAATCTTGATGGGAGGGCGCAATTTAAGCGAGATAGTCTGGCAATTACAAAAACACGGACGATCGCCCGAAACTGCGATCGCCATTATCCGAGATTGCGGCCGCCCCGAACAGCAAATCTGGATCGGCACGCTCTCCGACATTGTACAACAAACAACAGGTGAATCTCTATCGCCTTGCGTCATCGTCATTGGGGAAGTAGTTAGATTGCGCGAATTTTTAATCTGGCCAGAAAGCACAAACATGAGCCATACACCTGTCACCGCTAACCACAGCCAACCGCTAGCCGGAAAAACGATTTTAGTCACCCGCGCGGCCTCCCAGTCTGGTCAATTTAGCGATCGACTCCAGCAACTGGGTGCCCGCGCGATCGAAATGCCAGCCTTAGTAATTGGTGCGCCTTCAAGTTGGGAACCGTTGGATAGCGCGATCGGGCAAATGTCAAGCTTTCACTGGTTAATCCTCACTTCCCACAACGCCGTAGACTGGTTTTTTCAACGATTGCAAGCAAAAGGCAAAGACGCGCGGAGCTTGTTTGGCATTAAAATAGCAGTAGTTGGGAAAAAGACAGCAGAAAGTTTGCGATCGCACTCGCTACAACCCGACTTTATTCCCCCCAACTTTGTCGCCGATTCCCTAGTCGAAAACTTCCCCGACAATTTGCAAAACTGCAAAATCTTATTTCCCAGAGTAGAAAGTGGGGGAAGAGAAGTTTTAGTCAAAGAATTCACCGCCAAAGGAGCGCAAGTAATCGAAGTACCAGCGTACCAATCTTGCTGTCCCGAAACAATCGATCCGATCGCCCTAGCCGCACTCCAGAATCAAGCCGTAGATATCATAACCTTTGCCAGTTCCAAAACCGTACATAACTTTTGCCACCTCCTCGAAACAACTCCCGAATTCTCCTTATCTCAGGATTGGCTAGAAAAAGTTTGTATCGCATCCATCGGCCCGGAAACCTCCAAAAGCTGCCAGAATTTATTGGGCAAGTTAGACGTAGAAGCGACAGAATATACATTAGATGGGTTGACTGAGGCGATCGTCCAATGGGCCACAAAACATCAAATTACATAGTTGCGCTCTTGTTGCGCTTGAGCGCTCTTGAAGGTACGTAGTTGCGCTTGAGCGCTCTTGAAGGTACGTAGTTGCGCTTGAGCGCTCTTGAAGGTACGTAGTTGCGCTTCAGCGCTCTTGAAGGTACGTAGTTGCGCTTGAGCGCTCTTTCAAAGGTACGTAGTTGCGCTTGGGCGCTCTTTCAGGGCTAAAGCCCAACAACGTACCGCTTCTACTTTTGCATCCAACAATTAGCGAACAAGCTACCACATAGCAATGAATCATCCATAGTGAGTAGGGTTCGTCAAAGGCCAAGCCTAATTTATTATAGACATTGCAAGCCTGACATACCTTACAACTGAATGTCTAGATAGGAAATCGCGGAACAAAAAAGCGAGTAAAATTATCAGTAAATAACAAAGCCGATCGCCAATAGCGTCAAAACATTAATCAAACTAAAAACCAAAAAAGCCCAAACCACCAACCGCAGCGAACTCCCATACCAAACTACCAATTAGCAACAGCCATGAATATAAACTTTTCTCGTTACGACACCTTAACCACCTTGCTAGCAGGAACCACCGCAGCCTTAACCATAGTCATCAGCCAACCGGCGATCGCCAAAACTCCCCAAGAAGTCGCCAGCATCGCCGGGCCGCTGACAGTACAAATCAATAGTTCCCTCGGAGACGGTTCCGGGGTAATTATTGCCAAAAACGGCAAAACTTACACAGTTTTAACAGTCAATCACGTCGTAGAAAAAGCAGACGTGAAATACACCGTTCGCACGTCGGCGGGCAAAAACTATCAAGTAAGCAACGTCACCCGCTTGCAAACAGCCCCAACAGATCCGGATTTAGCAGTAGTCAAATTTGAAAGTCCCGAAGAATATCCAGTGGCGACGCTAGCCGATTCTGACAAAGCCGTCATCGGCACTCAAATCTTCGTTTACGGCTATCCCGCTACGGGCGGACTCTTTGGGGCCGAACGAGAACCAGAAATGTCTCCCGGACTCGTTACCAGCCGCCCGCGCGATCGCCGGGAAGGTTACACTTTGCGGTATCAAGCCGTCACTTGGAGTGGCATGAGTGGCGGGCCAGTTTTCGACTCTGAAGCCCGAGTCATCGGTTTGCACGGACAAGGGGAATTCGGTTTTGCCCAAATCAGTAACGGGGAAGTCGCCCCAATTAAAACAGGATTTAATGCAGCAGTTCCCATTAATACTTTTATCGCCAAACTGGTGGCGGCGGGAATCAACAAATCCGAGTTGAAAGTAGACAATACTCCCACAACTATCGGCCCGGTATCCACCGTTAACCCAAAAGATGCCCAAGCCTATTATTTTCGAGGGCTTTCGCGCTTAGATCAGGGAGAGGCTTGGGAGGCGATCGCCGATTTCAACAAAGCACTCACTTTCAATCCTAAATACAGCCCAGAATTGCATTTTAATATCGGCAATGCCCGCACTTTCATTACTGCCGGCTTGCCACAACCCGACCCCACCCGCGGTGGAACCGCTATTCAAGCATACACGAGTGCGATCGCAGCCAATCCCGGTTTTGCCGACGCCTACTACAACCGAGCTTTAGCTTACCTGACAGAAGACAAAGCCAAAGCAATTGCCGACTTTCAAAAAGCAGCGGAACTTTACAAGCAAGGCGGCAGAACAACTGCATATCAAGATGCCCTCAAGCGCATCCAACAATTGCAGTAGAATTAGAAGTTAAGAATTAAAAATTAAGAATTAAAAATGAATCATCCCATTTTTAGTTCTTAATCTAGTTCATATACACAGCAGGTAAATAATCATGACTGCTATCACCTTAAATCTCAATTCCATTGTCAAACTAACTTCCGAACAGTTCTACCAACTGTGCGAAGAACACCCAGAATTGAAACTAGAACGCAACGCCAACGGAGAATTAATCGTCATGCCGCCAACCGGAGGAGAAACAGGGAAACGCAACTCAACAGCGAATGCTCAAATCTGGACGTGGAACGATCGAACCGAACTCGGAGAAGTGTTTGATTCCTCCACAGGGTTTACTCTGCCCAGTAAAGCCGATCGCTCTCCCGATGTCTCCTGGGTAGAAAAATCGCGGTGGGAAGCTTTGACACCCGAACAAAGAGACAAATTTATCCCCCTCTGTCCTGATTTTGTCATCGAGTTTCTTTCTCCGAGTGACAGCTTGAACAAGACGCAGGCAAAAATGCAAGAATATATGGAAAATGGCTGCCGTTTGGGTTGGCTGATTAACCGCAAAAAACGAGAAGTAGAAATTTATCGCCCCGGTCAACCAGTTGAAGTTTTACAATCTCCTCTCACCCTTTCTGGGGAAGAGGTTTTGCCGGGATTTGTTCTGAATCTACAAAAAATTTGGAATTAGTAAGATTAAACTATAACTTCGCCTATCTTCGGTTCGTAGTGAGGACTTTAGTCCTCATAAAAAGAAGGACTGAAGTCCTCACTACGAACCAATTTGGTTGTAGAGGAATTTGATAAAATTGTAAATATCTATAAAATAAAGGCTAGGAAATTATGGTTCAAACTATTCAAGCTAAAAATGTCACGCTAGAAGAATTAAAAACACTTTTTAACCTGCAACTTGTCACAGACGACCAATTTTTCCCGGAATGGCAAGAGGAGTTACCAGAAATCACAGAGTTTCAGAAACGACAGCTAGATCAGATTAAAGCGGGTTACTTCAACTTGCTAGAGTATCCGCCGATGCTGGAAAAAACCATCAGTTTGTCGATCGTCTCTCCACTACTGTTCACCGGCGAGTTTTACCTGCACCAATTTTACATTAAACAGGAAAAATCCGTCGAAATTTCCGAAGAAGATGAAGGCATTATCATCAAAGGTAGCCTGGATACTTTAGTTTTAAAAGACCAGTTGTGGCTGATGGTAATCGAATCGAAACGAGTTTCATTTTCCATTGAAGCGGGGCTGGCCCAAATCTTAGCTTATCTACTGGCAAACCCGAACCCAGAGAAGCCGAGTTACGGCATGATTGCTACAGGAGGCAGTTTCATCTTTGTCAAGTTGCTCAACGGAGAATCACCGCGATATGCCAAATCTGATTTATTTGGAATTAGCAATCGCACCAATAATCTACAGGATGTACTCCGCATCCTCAAACGCTTGAGTCAGATAGCAGCTAACAATTAGTCATCAGTCATATCATATCATGTCCGGTCGATTAGCATCACAAAAAAGGTTCGTAGTACGTCCTGGCGTCCGCTGTTTAAAAAATGCTTTTTGCAAAACGGAGATGCTCCCGATCGTACCATTGTGGTAAGGAATGAGAATTAAATAACTTACAATTTTAATTATTGTGGGATGGGCGTCCCGCCCGTCTATAAAGCAATACGGTTCACTTAAGACAGATCCCCCCTAACCCCCCTTGGGAAGGGGGGGACAAGAAGCTCTTAAAGTCCCCCTTCTTAAGGGGGATTTAGGGGGATCTCCGGGCATAAATAGTGTTAAGTAAACCGTATTGGTCTATAAAGGACGGGCGGGACGCCCATCCCACTTTTAAGAGTGTAAGTTATTAAATTTTCGTTCCTAAGGTGCGTCGCCAGCAAAATTGTCGATATGTAGATAGGGATTTTTCGTGGCGACGCACCCTACGCCTTCTTCCTTCTTCCTTCTTCCTTCTTCCTTCTTCCTTCTTCCTTCTTCCTTCTTCCTTCTTCCTTCTTCCTTCTTCCTTCTTCCTTCTTCCTTCTTCCTTCTTCCTTCTTCCTTCTTCCTTCTTCCCTCTTCCTTCAAAATTACCAAGGCGAACCAATCATTGTAAAAGCGGCCCAATAATACGGATGCGACAAATTTCGATCGCCCCTAGCCGTCAATTCCGCAGGCAAAGGCAGAGCTTGATTGTTGCCCGATCGCACCAAATAACCATCCTGCAACCGCACTTCCCCGCGCAACATCGCCAACTGCGCTTGCCGCAAAGCCTCAGCCTTAATCGGCGCCGTCCGCAACTGCTGGTAAAACTCGGTCATCAACCCCAAAGTTCCAGCATCTGACACATACCACAAACTCGCCAAAGCCGATTTTACCCCCGCGTGTACCGCCAATCCCGCAAACCCCAACTCAGCCTGTTCGTCTCCCACCGCCGTAGTGCACGCACTCAAAACCAACAACTCCACCTGCGGGTTAGATAACTTCAACTCTTCCAACTGATTTAACCGCAATTTAGTATCCCAAAACTGAATGTAAGAATTTTCTGCACCACCAGGCTGAAAATCGCCGTGAGTAGCTAAGTGAATAATTTTGTATTGGGATTGATTGCGTTTTTCCTTCAAATTTGCCAGCGTAAAACGTTCGTTGAGAAAAGACGCACCATGCCAAATCTTGCCCACAATTGTTGATATTTCGAGCGGCACCGCAGGTAAAGGATTTTGATCGTATTTTTCGGGAAATTTCGACGCACCCATCGCCAAAACTTCCGAATCCTTAACATCGGCATAGCGAGTATCAGTCAAACTCAAACTGGGAATCAGCCCCAAACTATACTTTTCTACCAAAAACTGTTTGCCGTCAAACAGAGCAGCTAAAGGTAAAGTTCGCAAACCGGCATCCATCGAAAACGCCAAGGTGTCAATTTTGTTAGCATCCAATTCCGCTTGCAGCGGTGCAATTAACCACTGGTAAAGTTCCTTGGCAGGTTCCTTGTAATCAGAACCAGTCAATGTTTTGGGAGTTCTGATAGCATTAGTGAATTCCTTAGCAACTTGTAGCACTGTTTCGCGACTTGCAGGCACGCTTTTAAACACATTTTTGCCGTCTGGCAATAACAACACAAGTTCTAAATTCTTGTCTTTCACCCAGACGTAAACGATCGCCGGTTTAACTCCCGTCAAGCGATTGACGCTGCTGAGAGTATCTCGGATACTTTGCTGCGTGATTGACTTTTGATCGAGATTTCCACCAAAATAACGTTCAAATTCCCGGCCCTGAGCTCTATCCCTTTGCTGTACTGCGTCGATCGGACTTATTTGCGCGATCGAAGTCGATCGAGAAATCTCAGGCAGCCTCAAACTCGCGATACTGTCTGTATTGCCACTTCCAGGTTTTTGTGCAGTTGCTCCACCGCCGTTTTCTGTCGCACTAGACGCACCCACATTGTTTTTTAACACCGACTGCGACAGCAAAACAGAGCCGGCAGCAGTCTCGTTCGACCGTTCCTCAACAGGCACAGTAGCAGACCCTGAGGGTACATTTGCGGTACCGCTCTTGGGCGAAGACACGCTCGGAGTCTGAGTGACAATTTGTGGAGAATTGCCTGTATTTTTTAATCCCACAGTGGTAGTTGGTGCTGGACTCGGCAGGCTCAACAGGGGCGCGGTAGCAGTAGTTGAGGAGGTAGCGTTCGACTTCGAGTTTCCTGTCCCAACAGTCGTGGTTGTGCAGTTTCCCGACGGGCAAGTGCTTTGCAACAGCGTCAGCGAACCCGATCGCACCTGTCCGTCTGTAGAAATGCTAACGCTGGCGCGATCGCTCGTCGTTTCGCTTCCAGCAGCCCGGAACAATCCCCCAGCCTGGATTGCCACATCGCCGCCCGTATTTCCATTAGCTTTGATGGAAACAACTTCAACATCTTTCTGCCCGGTAATCTTGCTCGAACCGGCACTTCCCGACTGCGAACTAGAATTGATCACCCCTGTCACGATCCGGCCCGGCGCCACGATCGAGATATCTCCGCCACTTGAGGCACCGAAAGCATTGACATTGCCCACGACTACCGAGCCCGCGCTGCGGATGTTGATATTGCCCGCCGTCCCATTTGCCGATCGAGAGGAAACCGTACCAGCAGTCACATTACCTTGACTGCTAGTGATATTAATCCCTGCATTCGAGGTAACGTCTCCCACTGCCACACTACCGCCCATCAGAGCGATGCTAGCGTTATCAGTTCCCACGATCGCACCAGTTCCCACGATCGCACCAGATCCCAAGGGCGATCGAATCGTCGTCGGATCTTGAAATGTCACCGCCGGCGTTGAATTGGGCGTTGTGGTTGCTGGAGTAATCGCGATCGAGCCGCTACCGTCAGCACGCCCGATCGCGATTGAAGCAAACCCGTTTCGCAGCGAGTTGAATTCCGCAGCAGTCAAGTTCAAAGCCTCAGTCTCAGCAGCACCGGCGATCGTCATATTTTGAGCCGGATCGATTGGTTGCAGCACCAGATTGCCGTTGCTGGCGATCGAATTGTTGCCGCCCGTCAAGTCAATTTCGTTGCCTGTCAGAGTAATATTTCCACCTGTTTCCGAGCCGCCAGCTTCGATCGCGCTAACAGTTACTCCGCCGCGGCCAGTCAGCGTCACATTCCCCGCGCGATCGCCCCTAGTGTCGATCGCGCCAGCAGTCACCGTACCCTCGGCGGTAACGCTCACATCTCCCCCCGACGTGCGCGGCACTTTCGCAGAATTGACATTCGTGTTGATGCTGGGGGGACTTCCTGTGCGTAGCGCAGCCGTAGTCACATTGCCGGTTGTGCTATTGATGCGAATTTCCTGATTGTTGGTAGTGATATTTCCGATGCGGATATTGCCCTCAGCTTTCAGAGTAATTGAGGCATTGTCTGCCCCTGTCAGGGAACTTGTGCTCGTAATTGTTCCCAAACCCGTCGGCGATTGAATAATTAGCGGATCGTAAAATGTGAAATTATTAGCAATCAGAATCGAACCGCTACCGTTGCTGCGGCCGATCGTAATTCCAGCAAACCCATTTTGCAAATTTTCGAGCTCGCTTGCTGTCAGATTCAAATAAGTATTAGTCCCGACATCTCCAGAACCAGCGATCGCAATATTTTGACCGAGATTCCAAGGTTGGAGTACCAAAAAGCCCGTCCCGCTGACCGAATTTTTGTCCCCTTTCAAATTAATTTCATTACCAGTTAAAGTAATGTTTCCCGAACCACCGGCGATCGAACTAACTCCCAGAATATTCCGAGCCGTCAAAGTTACATTTGCCGACGATTTAGAACCGCTAGCATCAAGTTTTTGGGCTGTGACGTTCAGGCCTTCGAGCAAAATATTGCCACTTGTGCCGCCGCTGGAATTCGATGCCGAAACATTGGCTGCAACGGTTGTCCCCGGACTAATTAAACTAATATTTCCGCCGTTGCTGGACAAATTGCCCGCAGTAATTTGACTTCCCTCCAGGGCGATCGCGCCTCCGCGAGTGCTAATTGTATCTCCAGCATTCATCGAAAAAACACCCGCACCATTGCGATCGGCATCTGCTCTCAATGTCACGGATCCAGTAGTTGCGGCAAAGCTCAACTTATTATCCGCCAAATCAGCAATTTTAATATCATTCAGGGCTTCCAGAACCACATTGGTTGTCCCCGAGATACTTTCCAAAGCTCTTCTTGAAATAGTCAGCGAAGAATCGTCCTGGTTTTGCTGCCCTGGTGAAGGCGTTTGTGTTGCCAAAATATTACTGTTAGCAATAACTGCCGCATCCCCCGCAGCTTCTGAGGAATCTGTAATTAAAATATTTTCAGGATCGAACAGCAAAGTCCCCAAACCGTTTGTCCCGGAAGTATCGACAGTGCCGTTAAACATCAATCTTTGCTTCCCCGAAATTTCCACAAACCCGCCAACACCGCTGCTGTTCGATTCAGAAACGCCCGTTGCGCTGATGCGGCCCAAAAATGCTGTTGTGTTGTCCGCCCAGACAAAAACTCTGCCGCCGTTACCCGATCGAGTGGCGTTGGCTGCGATCGAACTTTTGCCATCCACGTAAGTCATTCTGGCATTCGGCACAGTTCCCTCGCCTCGGTAATCTCCCCCGATCCGCACCGTTCCCCCGCCGTCGGGCCCAGAAGCCTCAATCTTCGCGGACAACAGCCCTACCTTGTCGCCCAACACGTTGACAGTACCTCCCGCGCCCCCCCTGGCAGACACGTCCGCAGCACCCGATAACAACGCAGTTCCAGCACCTGCCGCTACTGTTTGGCCGCCCGTAAGTACGACTTCACCGCGATCGTTCGTAGTTATACCAGTAGCGCTAGCCACGCCGGAACCCGAGAGTAGCTTTGGCAAACTCAGAGGAGAAAACGGCAGAGCTTCCGAACCTGGCACTCCCGCAGCCGGAGCAATTTCTAAACTCAGCAAAAGTCCGTCTTGACTCAACCGCACCAGATTTTGGCCCGGGACAGCCGCCACCGTAATTTGACCCCCCGGCGCTGAAAGTCTTCCCGTACTGATGACAGTACCGCCCAGCAAAGTCAAACTCTGCCCGTTTTCCACAGCCAAGTCACCGGCATTGACAATACTCCCCGGCTGTGCGCCAAAAGCAAAAGTATTCGGTGCTCCCACTAGGCCCGCGTAGTTATTCGCCCCCGTACCGTTGAACCAGCCGCTGTCAAAACCGATACTGCTAGCGGTGGTAGCCAGAAAAGACCCTGGTACGTCTAGTCGCGCATTACTGCCAAAAATAATCCCTGCCGGGTTCATCAGGTACAAATTAGAATTGCCACCGCTAACTTGAATTAGACCGTTAATTAAGGAAGCGTCGCCGCCGACAACGCGGCCGAGGATATTTTTAATGTTTGGGTTGGAGATGAAATTGGCAGTTTCGCCAGAATTTAAACCAAATCGAGTAAAACTGTGGAACAGATTTGCTCCGTCTCTGGAACTTGTGCCACCTGTAATATCGTAGCGAGAGGGCGACGCACCGGGCGTGGTGATGGTGGTTCCGGTGCCGTCTGGGGCTGCCATAATTGGCTCGGCCGCAGCAATTTGAGATTGGCGATAAATTGCCACAATCACCCATCCGCTGCTATCTTCTTTGAAGAAAACCAGGTTGGGGAAAAAATCTAATATCAAAAATCCAGCCAGGGGAATTGCTGCCAGAATCGATCGCACAGCAGATTGAGCTTTCATAAAATTTGCCTCGATCTAGACCTGAATTCAAGTTTTAAATGGAGATTTTAGGTAAAAAACAGTCGATCGCACCCTCATGCTGACAATTCCTAACCCTAACTCTCGATCGCCAATTCCCAATTTCAAGTCTAATTTTAATTGTGTCACCAACATAGCAAATACGGACAGTAAGTGTCGAAACACCGTTGAGTTTAAACAGAGAAAATTATGAGCGATCGAATTGTCCGCACGATCGGCTTAACTGGGGGCATCGCCACCGGGAAAACCGCTATATCTAATTATCTGGCATATACCTATGGATTTCCGATTTTAGATGCCGATATTTACGCCCGCGAAGCTGTGCACCCAGGTTCGCCAATACTAGACTCTATTGTAGAACGATACGGCGCCGTTATTTTGCTCCCCGACGGCAATTTAAACCGCCCCGAGTTAGGAAATATTATTTTTTGTAACGCAGCGGAACGGCAGTGGTTAGATCAACAGATTCACCCTTATGTGCGCCGCCGGTTAGTGGAGGAAACTCAAAGCTACATTGCTGCCTTAAATCTGGTATCCCCAGACACAGATGAATTAGGTACAAAAACTCAAGAAAGCGGGTTTTGGGAAGGCGATCGCGAATTAGAACCAAGTGTGGTTGAAAAAAAACCAGGTTTCTGCGCCCAGACTGACAGGTTGACTTTGGTATTGGTAGTGCCGCTGCTGTTTGAAGCTAACATGACTGACTTGTGTACCGAAATTTGGGTGGTGTACTGTTCGCCCGAAGTGCAGTTACAACGGCTGATGCACCGAGACGGCTTGAGTTGCGATCGAGCTAATGCACGGATTAACGCCCAGATGCCGCTAGCTAACAAGTGCCAACAAGCTGATGTTGTTTTGGATAACTCGTCAACCCTCGACTCTCTATTCCTATACATAGATTCGCAAATCAGATCGTAGCCTATGTTACGCGCGACATTCTGATGTGGCATTAGCTTGTCTTCGATCCGAAGCTGCATCTCGATATCAATAAATTATGAAGTTAATCTGAAAACTCGTAAATATCTACAATTTCAGGAATCTGATTCAACAACATATAAATATATAGAGTGCCCAAGCCGCGCCCAGGATACTGTGTTTTTGTGTCTTTAATCCGAGGCTGCATCTCCATATCAATAAATTATGAAGTTAATCTGAAGACTCGTAAATATTTATAACTTACGGTTTCGTTTCCTGGTTGCAAGAGTGTCGCAAAAAGATGGGAAGCCTTGACTGCTGGTGGTTTTCGGCAATTAGTAGGTAACTTGAACTTACAACTGAAACAGTGAGAGAAACGAGGGGTTTTACCCCGTTTGACTAAAATTCAAAAAAATGTATGGGTCATCAATTACCAATTGATGATTTCGCGGCAATTCAATTTTTTTTTTACCTGTTTTTGCCCTGATAGCAGAGTACAGGCTGCGTATCAAGAAATAGAAAATACGACACGGAACTCTATGATGCGCCTTTACTCTTCCATGCTGATGTCAACCCTGCTACTGAGTAGCACAGCAGTTAACGCTCAAAGCTTAGAAACCCGATCGACCTTTTTCTCTCAAGACAAACCTGCTCCCGAAATTATGACCGTCCAAGCCAACGCTCAGATATTTTACGCAGATAACGATAAAGATACCTTGCCCGAACGAGGCAGCGGGAGATAAACCCAAACAATGGATGTTTTTGCTAAACAAAGCAAAATAAATCGGCCGATTACTTTGAGTATTTTTCCCTACTCTGTCGAGGGAGATAAATAAGTAATGAGGGCATTCTTAAACGAAGAGTTAAACGCAATTACTTCCAGATTGGCTGAAGCGATGTTGGATCGGGGAGCAAAAATCTCTGAAAAAAAAACACAACACAATGAATACTACCATCAAGTTAATTTGTTTGAGTACGCTATTAGTTAGCGCTCTTGTGATTCCTCAAAAACTAGCAAACTTTTCAATTGCAGAACATCAGTTCAATAAATCGCAACAACTGCTATTAGCAGCTAAAGATACCAAAAACGATGCACAAAGGTGTAGAACCTCGCCGTCTCCGGGATGTTCTCGCCGAGACTCGCACGCGATCGCAGAAACCAGACTTTTTGAGTCTTGAGACTTTCTCGACTGATGCTGATACCGTCAGTCAACCCAATCAAAAATCAAAAATGGTACGATCGATTCATATCATGTCCGGTAGCATCGTCCTGTATTCAGATCTCTATTCTCTCCCTCTGTGTCCTCTGTGTTCTCTGCGGTTAAATAATTTCCATGCAACCAGACATGATATCACCCTAAAATTTCAGGTTTTAGATCAAAAAAAATAGGTAAAGCGCTAGTAGGAATCTGGCGCTTTACCTAGTAGATATTCCACGGTTTAGAAGCTCTACTCTTCCGCAGCTTCGCCGCCAACCACGACATCCCGGATCCGCAAACTCGGGCCGCCGCAGCCCACGGGTAAACCGCTTTGTCCTCCCTTCCCGCAGCCGCCGGATTCATCCCAGTAGAAATCGTCGCCGATCGCCTCAATATCCGCTAAAGTGCTGAAAACATTACCCGAAAGAGTTACATCCCGCACCGGATTGTCCAGTTTGCCATCGCGAATCATCCAAGCTTCGCCGGCGCTGAAAGTAAACATTTCGCCGTTAGTCATGCCGCCTTGCCAATTGCGCGCGAAAACACCCTCTTTGATACCAGAAAATAAATCCGCAACCGGCGTATCGCCCCGTTCGATCCAAGTATTCGTCATGCGGACGATCGGCGGATAGTGATAATTTAAACAGCGAGCATTGCCCGTAGGCGTTTCTCCCAACTTACCCGCAGTTTCCCGCGAGTGCAGCCGCCCAACTAAAGCGCCGTCTTTAATTAACTGAGTCGTAGTCGCCGGAGTCCCTTCATCGTCATAGAAATAGCTGCCCCGGTGTCCCTGTGGCGCAGCACCGTCGAAAATTTGCAAGTTTTTCGGGCCGAACTGGCGGCCGAGGGTCATAATTTCCAAGATGTCGGGATTTTCGTAGGCCATGTCAGCTTCTGAAAGGTGTCCGAAGGCTTCGTGGACGAACAATCCGCTAAGTATTGGGTCGATGACGACGGTGTAGGTGTTGCCTTGGACGGGGGGCAAGGCTAGGGAGTCTACCGCGCGCTGGGCGGCACTGCGAACTTGGGTATCAAGTTCGGTTAAATCTTCGTAAGCTTTCCGCGAACCAGTGGTTTCGCGGCCGGTTTGTACGGTTTCCCCGCTGCGGGCTGTGGCGGCAAACCGCATTTCCATGTCTGCCCAACCTTGTTCGAGCATCGTGCCTTCGGAGGTGGCGAGGATCGTGCGCTGGGTGCTGTCGCCGTAACGCACGGAGATGGTGGCGATGCGGGGGTCTATGCTGCGTAGGATGGCTGCGTAGCGATCGCACAATTGCTTTTTCTCAATTAGCGGCACCAGACGGGGGTCTGTTCCTGTCAAAGGCAGGAAGCAAATGTCTTGTACTGGCGTAACTGGCGCGAGAATCGTTTCTTCTTCGCCGATCAGTTTGGCTGCGGCGATGGCTTCTTCGATTCTTTCGGCGAGGGTGGAAAGTCGGTTAAAACTGGCAAAGCCCCAGCCGCCTTTGTGACAAGCTCGGACTTGGCCGCCAATTGAGACTCCTTCGCTGAGGGTTTCAATTTTTTCGCCCCGCAGCAGGATGTCTGTGCCTTCGGCTTCTTCGAGTCGAATTGCTAGATAATCTACTTGGTTGCGGTAGCGTGCCATTAACTCTGACAACAGATTTTTCGAGTCGGCGATCGAGGTGGGCATAAGGAAAGCACGGTGTTTAACTGCATCCATTTTGCACTTTTGCCGGGGCGATCGGGTGGGTTCGTCAAAAATATCGCCCGCAGCGCGGAGATTGCGACTTAATTTGTACGGTTCTGCCAATAACGATAGTTGACAAATGTGGATATCCTGTGAGTTAGGAGCAAAGCGCAAGAAATTATGCGGGATTTTTGGGTTCTGCTGGTGCTTGAATTTTTACTCCTGAACATTCCTATAAATAAATACTTCATCCTTCATACCTGGTGAAGGTGGGTTTATACCTACTGTGAATACTTACTTTTTACCGACAATCAGCGAGATTTTAGCCTCCGAGGCCTTAGAAAATGACCTCAGTCTGTTTGATGTGAAGTTGGCTGGAGAAAACAACCGCCCGAAGTGTCCTGGGAGTCGTGCGGCTTCCCGGCCCAAAGCTGAACAGGAATGGTACGGCGCGATCGCAACTTTGAATCAAATGCTCGCGAAGCAAACACACTGTCTCTCCCCATCCCCCGTCCCCAATTCCTGTCAGGGATTGATTTTGTCGGGCCCATCTTCGGTTTTGACTGAGCCGGTGGTGGCTTCGGGCTTTGCTAATTGGATTTTTACCAGTATTCCTGACAACGATGCAGCTTTGTGGTCTTTTCGTGCTAGACAAACTTTAGCTTTGCTACCGGCCGCTGACAAGCAAAGATCCGTGCCTGCGACGGCCCCGACTTTGGCTTTGGCGATCGGCGATCCTTTGGCGAACGAACAATTTTGTGTGGTTTTAACGGCTAGTTTTAGTCTGGTGATGGTTTTGGGTGAAAATGCTGCGGGAATGCCGGCTTTTCTATTTTCCTTCGACCCCCAAGTCGTCGCCAAAGCTTGGGAAGTTTTGCGGCGCCGCGTAACTGAAAGTGAATGTTTGCTTGCTAATTCTGACGGTCGATTCAATTTGCGATCGCACCAATTAACTCCTAATTCTACTCACGATTCTACTCATAAATT
Source organism: Microcoleus sp. PH2017_28_MFU_U_A (assembly GCF_020738035.1). Lineage (NCBI taxonomy): Bacteria > Bacillati > Cyanobacteriota > Cyanophyceae > Oscillatoriales > Microcoleaceae > Microcoleus > Microcoleus sp. PH2017_28_MFU_U_A. Next base: position 16,799 of record NZ_JAEQCX010000126.1, on the reverse strand, counting down.
AGATGCGCTATTCCAGCAGTTTTTGCCTGTTGCTCCCAAATATCAAACAGTCGCGCTGTTCGCCAGCTTGTTGTTAAATAATTTGCCTGTTGGGAAAGAGGAAGCAGGCAGGCTCAAGGATGAAAGAGTTGAGGATAGCCTGAAAGGTAGGCAAGATATCAAGTGCAAGTCTGCAATTCCTCACGCGACTAAAGAGGTGGAGTTGCTACAGGCGATCGCCCACGAAGTCCGCACTCCTTTGGCCACCATCCGCACCCTGACTCGGTTGCTGCTGAAACGCCCCAAACTCGATCCAGTGGTGGTGAAGCGTTTGGAAACCATCGATGCTGAGTGTACCGCTCAGATCGATCGCTTCGGTTTAATTTTCCGCGCCGTGGAAATGGAAATGTCGCAAGCTAAAAATTCCGCATTGCAGCTAACAGCCATGTCCCTCGGTGAAGTGCTCCAAAATAGCATTCCTCGCTGGCAAAAACAAGCGATTCAGCGCAACCACACTTTAGAAGTGATTGTGCCCCAAAAATTGCCGGCGGTAGTCAGCGATCCGACGATGTTGGATCAGGTGTTAACTAATTTGATTGAGAATTTTACTCGAACTTTGCGATCGGGAAGTCGCATTCAGGTAGAGGTGACGTTGGCAGGGAGTCAATTAAAATTGCAGTTAGAATCGGAACACTTACCTGAAGGTAACGGCGTATCGACTTTTGGAGGATCGGCGAATGCTCCTTTGCGATCGATCGGGCCTTTGCTCATGGTACAGCCGGAGACAGGAAGTTTGAGCTTAAATTTGAGCGTCACTAAGAATTTATTTCGCGCTGCTGGCGGCAAGCTGGTAATTCGCCAGCGCCCCCAAAAGGGTGAGGTGATGACCGTATTTTTGCCGCTGCAATAGTTACAGCTAGAGCACAAGGCATTTTAAACAAGCGGTAGCGCGATCGCAAATTCTGTTCCTTCTGCCAATACCGAATCACAATTGATACTCCCCAGCCCACTCCGGGACGGGGATTTTTGAAGAGTCCAGATGCGAACTTTTAAAGGCGAAATCAAAGCGCCCCTACTGACTCCTTTTAGGCATAGCCCTAAAGTTGCCGCTACTTTTCGCAAAATGTTCGCAGCGCCATTGCAGTCTGCATTAATTTTGCTTCCATCTTTTGACCGATATAATCCACGATTAACGCGCTTTCCAGATTCTTTCCACCCTTCAGTTTTTTCACCGAACTTAGGCAATTCATCCGAATCTAAAAAACTTGCCTTACTTGTATAGCTTTCTTCTGTTTCAACAAACTGAATACCATACTGTTCACCAAGCTGGAAAATCCTATCTTTCAACCGAGCGGTAGGGATTTGCACAAAACTTTGATTGGTTTTGCTACCAAGATTTATTTCTTGACGCATCCCCTTGTTCCAGCCGAAAACGATTGTGCCTATTTGATTTTCGAGACAGTGGCTTAATACTAATCTAGCCGCTTTATTGACTGCATCTCTGACCTGCCTGTTTCGCTTTTCTGTAAGGAGCGCCAATCTCTTAGACCAAAAACCTTGAGGTCTATGCTCTTTAATCGCTGCAACCCGCTTGTTATACCATTGATTTAATGATTTTAAATGCCGTCCATCTACAATAAAACTTGTTCCCGCATTGGAAACACAAGTTAACCAATTATTTAACCCTGGATCGATACCCAGAGCTTTGTTTGTATCTAATTTAATCGCTGTTGACTGAAGCTGGTAGACAAACTCGGCATAAAATTCGCCATTTCTTGGCAAAATGCGAATCTCTCTAATTGTTTTGTAGTCTAGGTTAGACGGCATTGGCAAATAAAATTCACCAATCCCAAACCACAATTTAACCTTACTACCTAATGGGAACCTTAATTGCCCATTCTTTAGCTTTACATCTGCTTTTGGGAAGGTCACAAGTTTTAAGCTGTTTTTGCGATACTTCGGTAGTTTAGGATGTTGCGTTACTGTACCACTTTTGATTCCCTTCAGCAATCCAATATATGACTTGAAAGATTCCGCAACACTGGTCAACGTCTGTTGGGCAACATGGGAATACAGCGCTTTAAAGTGCAGATTTTCTTTGAATAATTTGTGCAAGTCATACTTGCCCGGAATCTTCCCGGTTTTGAAATACAATTGCCGACAGTAGTAAGTCCCAGAGTTGGCTAGCTTGTTTGACTCTTCGCATACAAACTCTAGAACGCTTCTTAACTCTCGATTTGGGCTAATTAAATTTTGCTGGCAGCCATAATTAGACATTTTTTTGAGTCTCAATGTACTGTTTAATTACTGTAATGGGCGCACCGCCAACAGTTGCAATGAAGTAGCTATTAGTCCATAACGTTGGTAATCGACTTTTTAAACAAGGAAATTCTTGACGGAGGTATCTAGAGGATCGTCCTTTCATGTATCTGATTAGTTTGGCAATCCCAAACTGAGGATCGCACTCGATTAAGAGGTGAACATGATCTGGCATTACTTCCATTTCTATCAATTCACTATTAAACTCAGTCGCAACTTCTAACAATATTTCTTTTAGTCGGGCATCGACACCTTCAATTAAAACTTTGCGACGATATTTTGGACACCACACAATATGGTATTTACACGAGTAGACGACATTTTTGTTGGATTTGTAATTAACGCTCATATTATAGTTATACAGCATTAACCTGTATATGGTGCAAATCTTGCATTAAGATTTATTAAATACGCTTAGGCGGTTGAAACCGCCGCCGACTTATCCCCGTGTCGTTAGCCAGGGGCTGGCGTCTCGTTCTTCGGTCAAACTTCCAAGGAGAGACAACCCACTATCGCTACTGTGCCGGCAATTTCTACAAGAAAAGGAACGAGCAGAGCGGTTCGGAGAGGAACTTGGCTGAAAATTCGGGAGAGAGGTAATACCATTTTAGATTTTAGATTTTAGATTTTAGATTTTAGATTTTAGATTTTAGATTTTAGATTTGGGAAATTGTTATCAATTTCTAATTCCCGCTCGCTGTTTTTATAAATACTCATGTTAGTAATCTCCCGCCCGCTCAAACTCACTAGCCGATTTGATTTTTGTGGCAATATTTTTGTTCCAGTTTCAGAGGGTATTGTCGGAGACTTGCAGGATTTTAGAAGCTTCTAGGCGGGGTGAAAGAGCGGGTCATTGTATTGATTTGGAGGTTCTACGGCATTTTCCTACTTTATTGAATGAATTTGATTACTTTGAAGTTACAGTTCGCGATCGCAAAAGTAACGTATTTCTGTTATTGTTCGCGCTCGTCTCGAAATCTCAAAGCCTTGCCACACAGTCATCATGCGCCCAAGATTGACTTATTATAATCTATCGCAACTGCCAATACATCCGTTAGATCTAAATTGCTCGTTGCCGAACTTCCTTTTTCCTTGTGCGATAAGAACGATCGCCCTTTTAGCAAATTCTATATTCACTGTCAACCAGCACGGTTGAGCTAGCCCGATCGGGTTAGCTCAAATGAGTGTCACTCAAAAAAGTGACTGGTAACTAACTTGTACCCCCGGTTATCAATAGATATAGCGAGGGAAAAGCAAAAAACAAAACTTTTGTGCTCGCACAACCTACTTAGATAAACACATGGAAATTTCAACTTTTGAACTCTTGGCAAAGCCCATTGCACCTTCAGTGCCCACCGCACCAGAACTCACTCCAGTGCTTCGCCGAGTCGTTCAAGGATACTTTCTCACCATCTCTAATCTCGAAGCGATCGACTTGCGATATCGGATTGAGTTTGCCGTTAGTTTGCCCGTACCGCCAGATCCTAATAAAATCCCGATCGACGGCGTTAACGTTCGCTTAATTATTGACGTTGAAGGCGCTAACACCTTTATACCTCTGACTCAGATCGGATCTAGCAACATATATCGCGGGTTTTTCAGAATACCTGCTGGCAAAACTGCATCTGTTGAATTGTTACCTCTTGTGCCAGCAGTTCTCACTTCGGGTAGCCTAGAAGTACGGGGATATGTCTCGCTGTTTTTGCAGCCCCGCCGCTTCTTTCCAGGCCCCGTACCTCCAACCAAACAAGGAGCCAGAGTGTTGCTGAATCCAGAAATTCGGGGTACTTTTTTGCCGAATGGTTTTCCAGGTGTGGTTGGGGATCTAGACTTCGATCAAATTAATTACACTCTGGCGATCGCTAGCGGAAAAGCATTGAATGTGCTTCCTCCGGCAATCTCTGGGCCAATTATTATCGATCCACCAATCATACTGCCGGTTTTGGAAGAGTTGCGCGATGGTAATTTGGAGTTAGCTAGTTCAGACGCAGACAATTCAGAAAAAGCTCAAATGCTAGTACAACTTCTGGCGGAACTTGAACCAAATGAGGCCAATTTGAAGGCGCTAAATACCGTGATGAACAAGTTCGATATTCCCGTTAAAATGTCTCACTGCTAGAAAAGAAGGGAATTATCCACCAACTCTATAGGGTGGGAAATACCTAAAATCTCTGGTATAGCAGTTCTCAAGTAGGTGAGGTACGTTGTTGGGCTTGGGCCCTCTTACCATAGGTTATACGGTAAGCTCGCAGACACGCCAACAACTCAGATCGCAGTCATACCTCACCTATCTGAGAAAGGCTATAGCCTTTCTCAAAAAGATGAGGTATGAATGACAGCTTATATAAGCACTAAACCTATAGGGCTCGCATCCCAACAACGTACCTTACCTATCTGAGAAAGGCTATATGTAGGGTGCGCTCCCGCCGCGCACCTTGCCGCTAGTTTGTAGTGAGGACTTCAGTCCTCACTACAAACGTTAAAAATCTAAAATGGTATGAGGATTATTCGGATGCAACCAGTATTTAAGTTTCAGCCAATTTCTTTTAGTTGGGTAGCGGTTCACCCCCAGCCAAAAGGTGTCATTCAATTTATAGGTGGCACTTTTTTTGGCACTTTTCCTACTGTATTTTATCGAGATTTCTTAAAAAAGTTGTTTGCAGATGGCTATACAATTGTTGCTTTGCCGTTTAGGTTTAGTTTTCGCCACTGGCCGATCGCAGTTAGTTTATTGCAAGAACAGGAGATACTTAGGAAAGAACTAACGGAAGTTGCGAAAAAATTGGGTTGGGAGTCGGATATTTATCAAGAGCGATCGAGCTATTTTTGGGTGGGTCACAGTTTGGGATGCAAGTACATCGCTCTTTTAGAGTTTTTAAGCGATGCCAATTGGCAAAATATTGCGAATCAATGTTATGGCCAAGATGAAAACCGACAGATTCAAAAGTTAATCTACAATAGCAGTATCGAGACACCTTCAATTAAAGGTCAACCCTCTTTATTAATTGCTCCCGATATCAGCAACACCGAGAGTGCAATTCCGATTCGAGCCCTCGCAGTGCTGTTAGACAAACTAGGTTTGGGAGTGCGGCCGACAAGAGCAGAAACTCAGTGTTTTATTGCTAGCAGTTCTTTGTTTAATTTAACTGCACTGATTTCGTTCGATCGAGATGACATAGCAGGCTCAGTTAGGGATATTGACAAAAGTTTGGAAGTACAAAAAAACAGCGATGTGCTGTGGTTGGTTGAACAGTTGAAAGCTAGAGATTTACCAGTTTTAACTCGGGAAATAGAAGGCACTCATTTATCCCCTATCGCTATCGAAACTGGCAATTATATTGTTGGGTTAAATCATTTTAATGCCTTCATCAAGCCGATTAAATACCGATTGCTTGAAGCTGAATGCGTTAAATTTTTAAGCGCTTTGAAGCTCAAGTCCGCACCCAAGGTCGATCGATAATATCACATCCGATTGCGCGATCGAGCGACTGGGCACAATGTAATATTTTTTATACCGGAAGTTCGATCGCAAATTCTGTCCCTTCACCCAGCACAGAATGGCAGATTAACTTGCCGCTGTGGGTTTCTTCTACGATAGACTTAGCGATCGCCAATCCCAATCCCGTCCCCTTGCCAACCTCTTTCGTAGTAAACAGATGGTCGAAAATCCGCGATTTTACTGAGTTTGGCATACCAGAGCCGTTATCTTTGATACTAATTTCTACGGTAGAAAGGTCGATCGACATTTGAGTAGAAATAATAATTCGCTCAGGATCGGCTTCTAATTCCGCATAGGTTCGCCCAACGCACGCTGCATCCAAAGCATCGATCGCATTGGCGAGAATATTCATAAACACCTGATTTAATTGTCCGGGAAAACAATTAATTTCTGGCACATCGCCGTAGTTAGCAATCACTTCAATGGCTGGACGCAGATTATTTGCCTTGAGGCGATGGCGCAAGATCAGCACTGTGCTGTCAATACCTTCAGCCAGGTTAAATTTCTGCTTTTTATCGCTGTCGGCGCGGGAAAAAGTGCGGAGGCTTTGACTAATAGATACGATGCGATCGCCCCCATCCTTCATGGATTTAACCAGTTTGGGCAAATCTTCCCGCAGATATTCTAGATCGATCGTGTCTAGAGATGCCTCAATTGTCGGGCCGGGTTCGGGGAACCGTTGGCGATATAGATCGATCAAATCAAATAGATCGTTAATGCTATCTTCCACAGCACTGACATTACCTACGACACAAGCAATGGGATTGTTAATTTCATGAGCAACACCCGCCACCAGTTGTCCCAGAGTGGAGAGTTTTTCTTGCTGCACCAATTGCAATTGGACTTTCTCCAACTCATCGGTACGTTGTGCCACTCGTTGTTCTAAGGTGTCGGCTAGTTGCTTTAGACGCCAGTGAACTTTCACCCTTGCTAATACTTCCTGAGGTTCAAAAGGTTTGGTAATGTAGTCCACCGCCCCCAAGGATAAGCCTTGGATTTTATTCTCCGTATCTGCCAAAGCCGTCATAAAAATTATGGGGATACCTTGAGTAGCGGGGTCTGATTGGAGGCGGCGACAGGCTTCAAAACCGTCCATTTTGGGCATTTGCACGTCGAGTAAAATTAGGTCTGGGTGAGCATAGGCCACCATAGCTAGGGCTTCTTCGCCATCCACTGCCATGCGAATTTTGTAGTTGGCGGATTTCAAGGTTTTGGAGAGGATAGACAAGTTGGTTGGATTGTCATCCACAATCAAAATAAAGGAATTGCTTGAGTCAATCATAGTTTCTAATACTACATATTAAGCGAGATACTGCTGAATAAATGCCCGTAGTTGTTTGATCTCGCACGCCTCAGTCATCTGGATAAGTTCTCGGACAAAAGCGGCATTATCCCCATCGGAAATTTGCTGGGCGACTTCCATCACTTCCTCTAAATCGCCCATTTTGGCTAGTTGAGCAAGTTGGGTCAAAATGGCGTCAGATGGCGGCTTAATTTCTTGAGCTACATCCAACTCCCAAAGTTGCTCGTCTTTGGGATCCTGATAAATCCACTCTAACTTTAAATACTTTTGCACTTGTTCTAGCAATATTTCAGCTTGGATGGGTTTGGGTAAGAAATTATTGCCCCCCGCTTTAATGCTATTGAGGCGATCGATCTCAAAGACACTGGCTGAAGAAACCAGCACAATGTGATGTTGTAGTTCTGGATGCGATCGCAATGAGTGCAAAAACTCAAACCCGTCCATGACTGGCATGGATAGATCGGTAATAATCAAATCCGGTGCAGTCTGTAAAACTTGCTGGAGTCCTTCTTGTCCGTCGCTAGCTTCAATAATTTTAAAACCAATTGGTTCCAAAAGATTCAGCAATACCGAACGATTTTCCCAGCGGTCATCGATCAATAAAATTTTGCGTCGTTTCCCAGCATAGCCTAGGATAGTTCTCTGAGAAACAACTCTCGAATCCGCAGCCCAATCCTTCTCTTCGGGCAATTCTACTTCAAAGGAGAAGGTGCTACCTTCCCCGGAAATACTTTCGACTTTAATTTCACTACCCATCAAGGAGACAATTTTATGGCTAATTGCTAGTCCTAATCCAGTACCTTCGGATTGTTTTTTGATATCACCTACCTGTTCAAATGGCTGGAATATCTGCTCTAGTTGTTGCGGGGTAATTCCGACTCCGGTATCTTTTACTGAGAAACGGAGAGTGCAAAAATCCGGTCGATCCGTTGTTTCAACTCTCTCAACTAAGAAGGTCACGCTGCCTTGATTCGTGAATTTAATGGCATTACTCAACAGATTAATTAGTACCTGACGCAAACGCTTTTCATCCGCCAGGACTCCCATAGGTAAGTTATCATCTGGGAGAAAGTCGAAGGTAATTCCTTTTTGTTGCGCTCGAATACTGTTGATTTCTACAACGCTTTGGAGAAAGGAAGGAAAGTAGAAGGAGGCGGGATAGATTTCTAGTTTACCGGCTTCGATTTTAGAGAGATCGAGGATATCGTTAATCAGGGTGAGAAGGTGCGAGCCGCATTGGTAGATGATGTTAACGCCGTTACTTCCTTTCGAGGTGAGGGGTTCGCTGCGTTGCAGAATCTGAGCGTAGCCGAGGATGCCGTTAAGGGGTGTGCGGAGTTCGTGGCTCATATTGGCGAGAAATTCGCTTTTGGCGGCGTTGGCGTTGTCGGCTAATTCCTTTGCTTGTTGAAGTTCTAGGGTACGTTCGGCAACGCGAGCTTCGAGGACTGTGAAGGATGTTTTGAGTTGCGCTGCCATTTGGTTGAACGATCGCGCTAACCCTGCTAATTCTTTGATATCGTTAATTTCGACTGTGCGATCGAGTTCACCCGTGGCAATGGCTTCACTGGCTTGTTGCAATTTCAGAATCGGATCGGCAATCCATTGGGAAGTATATATACCGAGAACGGTTGCCAAAACCAACGCACCCAAACAGAGGATAATTGTGGTGCGAGTGTTGGCATTGATTTGTGCCATGAAAGTTGATTCAGGGACTACAATGACGCCGATCCAATCGATACCTCGTTTGTCGTTAATAGTTGAAATTTGAATAAACTGACGTTGGTTTCCCAGCATAAAATCAAGCTGCTGACTTTCGGCAATGTTGTTAAAAGTGCCAAGTCGTTCGAGGATTGCTTGGGCTGTTTGACGCATTACATAATTTTCAGACTTGACGGCAGGAATTTGTTGTAATTCATTTTTTTTGCGATCTATAATATAAGGCTCTTCGATCGTGGAACTTGCAATCAGGTTGCCCGATCGATCGATGATAAACGTTTGTCCTGTTTGATTCACCTGTAGATTGTTGAGAAAGCTATGAATCTTGCTAATCCGAAAAATATTGTTTTGAACTCCTAATAAATTTCCATCGCTGTTGTAGATCGGCTGGGTTAGAGCAATTGTCGCCTTCTTCGTCGTCTGGCCCAAGTAGGGCTGAGATGTCCAGATTGGTTTTCCGGCTTTCAGTGCAGCTAAATACCAGGATCGAGTCCGAGCGTCAAACATTGGTTGAGTTTCTATCAACCTAGTCCGTTGACCTCGATCGCCCAGACTGTAGATTTGACGCTGAGGCAGATTCGCTTTGTCACCAACCCGAGAAACGATGCCATCCTTTAATGTATCCTCTAAGGTAATACTTGTGCCATCAGTTAAAGCAATTTGCATGAATTCGACAGTATCTTGGCTGACCAACCGCCAAAAAGTCCGTTCTAGTTTGGTGACATCTGTTAAATCTAACCGCCCCTCTTGACCCGCGGCCACGATCGTTTGCCCTACAATATAAGGCTTGTCTAGATAAGCCAGGACTTGCAGGTTGAGGCGATCGCTAATCTCTTGACGCAACTGACTGGAAACATCATTTACTGCTTGCTGTCCGTTACGCAGCGACAGATAACCAGTCAGTCCGACTGCGGCAAAGATTTGCAAGACAAACGGAACTACGAGTACAAGTCGTAAAGGTAGAGTTTTAGCGGAATTCGCGTTAGATTTCATCATAGGTAAGTCGATTTTAGATTTATTGCCGCATTGAATCTGCGAGGTTTGGTGCATCTGGCGCAAGGCGAATATATCCGTAGGGGCGAAGCATGACCGCAATCAATATGAGATTATAACTAATAACTTATATGCGGTCATGCTTCGCCCTCTTCCTTGCGCCAGATGCACCCGGGAGGTTGAGCTTTGGTCTCCAGGTTTTATGTTCACAGGCGATCGTACCCTGACCTTTGCCACCAATGGTTCGATCGCTATTCCCTATTTTAAGCTGCGATCGCAAGCCATTTTATTAACTTTTAAAATTAAAATCAGACTATTCATTACTCCAATCCTCGGACTTCTAGGTAGAGGTCGCTCTCAAACTGTCAACTGTCAACTGTCAACTGTCAACTGTTGAAATATGGCCTTTAATTGGGAGCGAGATTACAAACTCAGTACCTTCACTTAGAGTTGATGCCACCTCGATAGTCCCCCCGTGTTTTTCTTCTACGATCTGTCGGGCGATCGCCAATCCTAACCCAGTGCCTTTTCCCACACGTTTCGTGGTAAATAAATGATCGAAAATGTGGGATTTTACTTCTGACGACATTCCTTTTCCGTTATCCGCGATCCTCACTTTTACACCTTCACTTTCCAGGTTCGTCCGAATCTCGATCCGATTGGGATGAGCTTTAATCTCAGCAAAACTGCGTCCTGAATTAGATTCATCTAGCGCATCGATCGCATTCGCCAAAATATTCATAAATACCTGATTGAGTTGTCCGGGGAAACAGGTAATTCCCGGAATTTTGCCATATTCGGTGACAACTTCAATGGCGGGACGATGTTCGTTGGCTTTGAGACGATGGCGCAGAATTAGGACTGTGCTATCGATGCCTTCGTGGAGGTTGAATAACTGCTTAGTGTCGCTATCGTTACGGGAGAAAGTGCGGAGACTTTTGCTAATCGATGTAATGCGATCGGCCCCATCTTTCATCGCCTTGATTAATTTTGGTAAATCTTCCCGTAAATATTCCAGATCGATCGCTTCTAATTCGTCTTCAATTTCCGTATCGGGTGTAGGAAACTTTTTCTGATAGAGATCGATAAGTCCAAATAAGTCGTTAAGAGCATCCTGTACCGCACCGACATTACCGACAATGCAGCCCACGGGATTATTAATTTCGTGGGCAACACCGGCAACTAAATTACCCAAGGCTGACATCTTTTCACTTTGAACCATATGTAATTGAGCTTGCTGCAATTCTTGTAAAGCCTGTTCTAAGGCGTGGGTTTTTTGTTGAATAATGGTTTCTGCATTTTTGCGATCGCTAATATCTCGCACAATACCTTGGAGTCCTATAGCATGACCTTCAGTATCTTTGATGGGAGTCATGTTTAGTGTTACCCACAGATAGCTGCCGTCTTGGCATAGGTGACGAAATTCTATATCTTGCTGGTTCGTGCCTTGCTCAAGCGCAACTTTAGCCGGTGCCAGCGCCATTTCTAAGTCATCGGGATGAATTAAATATGTTAAGGATTTTCCAACCCAATCAGACGGGGGGAATCCAAACATCGTCTCAAATTGGGGAGAAAGGTAGGTAAAGATGCCATCTGCCTGGGCAGACCAAATCATGTCATTTGCCCCTTCCACCAATCTTCGGAATTTAGCCTCACTCTCAGCCAGGGCAGCTTCAGCGTGTTTGCGATCGCTAATATCTCGGAAAATTACTAGCGCATGACGCTTGCCGTTGTAGTCACAGGAAGTTGCTTTAATCTCAATGTCAAAAATTGTGCCATCTTTGCGGATACATCGCCCACGATGATTAAAAATCTGCCCGCCTCGGACAGTCTCAATAAATTTGGCAAATATGGAAAGTTCTTCAGCTATCACAAAATCTGGCGGAGATAAAGCCAGAAACTCTGCCTCAGAATAGCCAAATATTTTACATACAGTTGGGTTGATCGCAATTGTGATACCTGTCTCTAGATCGACAATTGAGAGTCCATCTGTGACTGATTCAAAAATGCTGCGATACTGTTTTTCTTGTTGAGCTAATTTATCGGATTTCTCTTTTTCTCGCTGATATAGCTTGGCATTTTCGATGGAAATAGCGGCTTGAGTGCAGAGAAAGTTAAGAGTCAGGATGCGATCGCGCGTAAACGCACCACTGGTTCTTTTATTCTTCAAATATACAATGCCACGTAATTGACTTTGATGCAAAACAGGCAGACACAAAATGCTCTTGGGCTGTCGCTGGAGTAAATACTCGTCAATCACTGGCAAATCAGTCTTGAGATTGTCGATGACAACCACTTCCTGCGTGTTTTTGACATACTGAATCAGTTTTATCGGCAGAGCCTCATGCCCCTCCAGGGGAGCAGCGCTAATATCGATTTCATCGAGAGTTGCGATGACTTGGACATACCATTCCCCAGCTTCATTGGGAACTATCATCACGAAGCGTTCAGCCCCAGAGTTTTGTAAAATGATTTGGCTGAGTTGATGCAGGAGCTGCTCCAGTTGAATGGTTTCAGAGAGGCTTTGAAAGGCTTTGAGGAGCGTGGCAAAATCCAGAGCGGTGTTAATGCTCGTGCTTGAAGACTGGGTAGGATTGGTAGAGGTGTTAATAGAGGAATGAGGCGCAAGAGCAGTAATTGTTGTCAGTGTTTCCAAGATAGTTAGAGATTCGGTACCTGCATAGAGAATGGGGCGCAGTAAATTGGGATAACGATTTTCTAAGTCATCGGTTTTGGCTTTGGCTCCCCAACGGGCATAGCAGTAGTAAGCTTCTTGCATATAGCCGGAGGCGACTTTTTCTTTGCCCCAATCTAGATAGAATTTGGCTGCAAGTTCGTTGGCGAGGGCTTCTTCTTGAATGTATTTGTTGGCTTTAGCTCCAGAAATGGCAAGATCGTATAGATCGATCGCTTCTATTCTTTCACCCAGCACTCGCCGATGCTCCGCCGCCACCAGATCGTATTTATGTTGGAAGTTCATCGGAGCTTGGCTAGCCCTTTGTTCAAGCTGTGTGAGTTTGCTCTGAATGCGATCGCCCAATGCAGATTTTTCTGGCTGCGTGCTGGGTTCAAGAGCCAAATCTGCTAGCACTGCATAAAATTCGGTGACAATAACAACAAGCTGAGTCCGCGTAATCGGATCGCAGCGATCTAGTAGGGAAGCAATGCGTTGAGCGGTGTGATAATCACCAAAAAGATAGCTATAAACGAGCTGATTGTGAATGTAATAAATAAAGACAGGAATTCCCGGATTCATCTGTTCCCAATCGCTCGGGAAACTGGGTGCAGGAATTTTCCCTTCTAAGCTCAAGATACCCTGGTGATTAGCTTGATGGATGGCGAAACCAATGCCAGCTTCTCCGATTTGCCCCATCCACTGGCTATACTTTTCCATTTCAACATGGACTGTTGCTAAATTGTTTCCAGCTAAATAAGCTAGATTGCAGTAGTTAAAAGCACTATAAGTGGCGTGTTCATAATCACCAGTTTCTATAGCCAGGGTGTAAGTTTGTTGCAATTTTTCTACAATCTGATGTGCTGAAAAATGCCAATGTTGAGTAAAAAGATTGACTAAGAATGTGGTCATGGCCGCCAGTTCGCGGGCTTCGTATCGATCGATAAGTTGGAGTGCTAATTGTCCAAATTCATAGGCAGCGGTTTTATCTCCTAACATTCCACCCACTAACATCGCGTAGTTTGCATAACCATGAGTATGAGGAGCAGCATGACCATTGTCTAATCCAAGTTTGGTTTGTGCTAATACTAGCAGGGGGAACAACATCGGATCGCCTAAAAAGGCGGCGGGAGAAATTCTCAGTAATAGATAGCTGGCTGCCAGTTTGTAGGGATCGTCAATCGCTGGAGATTCTAATAAGTCCTCGATCGAGCGATCGGCAAGTTTAGCTTGTACTTCCTGCAAGCCCATGATGATATCCTGGGGCTGGGGCTGGGACGGAAAGGTGATGCCTAATGTCTCTAAGAGCGATCGCCCGAGAGCAATTGCTTCGGAAAAGCGACTTTGAAGTTTCAAGCCCTGTAGGCGAATGTCCTGCATCGGTAGGGCTGTTAAGAAATCAGGGCTGTGTTGGAGTGCAGTGTCAATGCACCGATCCATCAACTCGAATTGACTGCACAGACAGGCGGCTTGGGCAAGGCCTTGATGCAGCTTGCGAGTCAAGGTATCCTGTCGATCCCAGCAGTCGGGTGGCAACAATTCGATGCCGGTGCGACAATAATCTACGGCAGCTTCGTAAGCAGTAGAGGCGATCGCTTTGTCACCTGCTTCTAGATTCAGTTGAGCCAACAGTAATTGTTCCGATAATTGGTTAATTAATGCTCTTCCCAAATTCAGTTGATTCACTAACAAAAATACTTGCTTTGCCCTGTTTGCAGATAAACTTTTAGCTAACAGTAATCTGCCAATTTTGAGGTGAATTTGGGATTTTTGATACTCAGGAATGAGAGAATAGGCAGCTTGTTGGATGCGATCGTGGAGAAATCTGTAGAGTGCAATCTGTGAATTTTCGACTAAATCCTGGGTTTCTCGTTGGATATAAAACTTGTAAACTTCACTTTGAGGTAGAATCAAGCCTTCTTGCAAAGCTTGCCACAATGTTGTTGACGTTTCCGTCTCAGATTGCTCAAATGCGATCGCCAGCGTCTTCAAATCGAATTCGTTGCCAATACAAGCAGCCAGTTTCAACACCGCTTGTGTTTCCAGTGGCAGTTTCTGCAACTGCAACGCCATAAACTCCACCACATCATCCGTGAGTGCCGCCTCCCGCACCCGGACAATATCGCATTCCCAATGTCCGACTTGGCTGTCAAACTTAATCAACTCATCCTGATGGAGTGCCTTGAGAAACTGAGTGGCAAAAAATGGATTTCCTTGGGTTTTTTGTGCAATCAATGCCGTCAACGGTTGCGCTAACGCCGTATCACAGTTGAGCGTATCTGCAACTAATTGATTCAAACTAGATTGGCTTAATGGCTTTAGGGCGATCGTACTCACGATTGCCTCAGTTTTGCTCACTGCATCCAAGGTCAGCATTAACGGATGGGCTCCGGAAACTTCATTGTCCCGGTATGCTCCAATCAGCAGCAAATAGCCTGTTTCCGATGCCATTAACAGTTGCATCAAATTCAGTGAAGCGGAATCTGCCCACTGCAAATCATCCAAAAAGATAACTAAGGGATGTTCTGGTTTTGTGAAGACTTGAAGAAACTTTTCAAACAATGAATTGAATCGATTTTGGGCGGCTGTTCCCGACAGTTTAGTGGCAACAGATTGTGTGCCGATAATTCGTTCCAGTTCAGGAATTACTTCAACAATTACCTGCCCATTTTCGCCAACCGCTTCTAGAATCTGTGTTTTCCAGGTTTGTAGTTGGGTGTCCGACTCGGAAAGCAGTTGCCCCATCAGATCGCGGAAGGCTTGCACAAAGGCAGAAAAGGGAATATTGCGATTAAACTGGTCAAATTTCCCTTTAATAAAATAACCCCGTTGCCGGACAATGGGTTTGTGAACTTCATTCACAACAGCCGTTTTGCCAATGCCAGAAAATCCAGAAACCAGGATCAATTCACCCCCCCTTTGTCTACCGTTGCTAAGGGTGGATGACAGGGGAGTCGCTACTCGATCGAATGCTGCTAATAGTTTTTGAACTTCGATTTCCCTGCCGTAGAGTTTTTCAGGAATCAGGAAGCGATCGCAAATATCCCGTTGTCCCAATTCAAAATGCTCAATTTTACCAGTTGCTTGGAGTTGAGCAAAACAAGTTTCTAGATCGTGTTTTAATCCTAATGCACTTTGATAGCGTTCTTCTGCATTTTTCGCCATCAACTTCATGACAATATTAGCAATTGCCTGCGGAATATCTACACTTTTAATTGTTGATTGTGGATTTGTTTCTTGTCGAAGAGATGGCGGTTGTTTGGCAATATGATAGTGAACTAACTCCATCGGATCTTGGGATTGAAACGGCAAATTTCCTGTCAGCAGTTCGTAAAAAGTAACTCCGAGGGAATAAAAGTCGGTTCGGTAGTCAACGCCTCGGTTCATTCGTCCTGTTTGTTCGGGAGAAATATAGGCGATGGTTCCTTCTAAAACGTTGGGATTATAATAAATTTCTTGCGTTTCTCGTGGCAGTAAAGAAGCGATGGAGAAGTCGATTAGTTTGATTTGCTTGGTTTGCGGATTAATCAGAATATTAGCTGGTTTAATATCTTTGTGAATGATGCAGTGGTTCCCAAGTATATCTAATGTATTGCTTAGGGCGATCGCTATTTGGAAAAACTCAACGAGAGATTTTACTGTTTTGCCTTTTCCAGTCCACTCTTTTAGAGAAATTCCCCCGAAGTCTTCGACAATCAGCGCATAGCCGTTGCGGTAGGGTTCCAAGCTGTAGGTTTGGATGATTCCGGGCAAGTTGAGGTTTTTGGCGATCGTGTACTGATTGCGAAATTGGACGAGTTCGCTGAAGCTGGGATACTCGCTATGCAAGACTTTGATGGCAACGGGCTGTTTGTCGTCTGTGCGGAAACCTCGATAAACTACGGTGCGAGTGCCTGAGTAAATGCGATCGATAATTTGATAGCCAGTTAGTTCTATCATAACGATAGTTATTTTTTTATTATTTTTGATCTAACTATTATAATCTAGTAATTATCCAATAATGCCAGTAAAAATACTTAAGAAAATAACAAAAACGATACCCAGTAATACCAATTTAATGTGAAGTTGCACATATCTCGATCCCCCTAAATCCCCCTTAATAAGCTATGCTTTATAAACATCTTTCTTAACAATAAATTTGACAAAAATCAACATCTGTGCTGTTAAACGATCGGGCGATCGCCCAGGAATGAGATTAAAATGATCGATCAATGGGTAAGGGAAGAATTAGAAAAGACTCAATTGGGAGATGCAAGAAGAACAAATAGATTCATGAAAATTGTTTCTAACTTGAGTGATAAACCAACATCCAG
>NZ_JAEQCX010000125.1:0-24243 GCF_020738035.1 Microcoleus sp. PH2017_28_MFU_U_A | reverse complement strand
GTTTTGTCTGTGTAGACGCGGTTTCTAACCGCCGAGTCTTCTACGAATCCGGCGATTTTAACCGCCGTCTTTTCTTCAACCCGCGGAGGCGGGTTTTGTGTGTGTAGACGCGGTTTCCAACCGCCGAGTCCTCACTACAAACCCTTTACCAAGGAGTGACAGCCGCAGTACCGCCCGGTGCAATAACTACTCGGAAATCAGCCAGCGGTTCCGCAGGCGGCCTAGTACCAACCGGTTTGTAAAGCAACTCGGACAACGGCGCTTCGGATCGATCGACTGCTGCGGAATTTTCCGACTTGTAACCGACAATCGCCCCATCTTTAGCCACACTCACCCGATAAACCAACTCCGCATCAACAGCAGGCTGATTCTTCAAAACTCCATCAATTTGCTGGGAAAGTTTCCCCTTCAACAGATCGATTTCGGCCGTATCGGTAATCGGCACGGCTGCCGCCCCAGGGCTTGCCAAACCTTCAGCAAAAGGAGTGGGCGTGCTTTCCGGCGAAATGTTTGACTGCGGTGTGGCCAAGGGTGAAGTGTCCGACTGCGGCGAAGTGCTCGGAGTTGGTGAACTCGATTCAACAACTTTCGGAGTTTTATCCCCAAGCAAACCGTCAGCCGCAGGCGTGGGATTGGGATTCGGCGAACCCGAACCACCGGAATTCGGCGTGCCGAGATTTTGGCCGGCCCGATTGGGCTGCGGCACTGGATCTCTCGGGCGCTGGACTTCCGGCACTGGTACCAAGAAAAACGCCATCGCCGCCAAAGCCAAACTCGACACCCCCACCACCGCAGGCAAACTGCGCTTCGCCAAAGGTTCGGCAGACTTGATATAACGCTTGGAAATTGGGGTTAATTGCAGCGACAATTCTGGCAGCGTCTGGGTGTCGGCAAAAAATTGATCGATCGCCTCTACCAAATCAAATAGCTGTACCGTCGTCAAATCTACCTGTGCCGACAGTTCTGTTTTTTGATCGATTTGGGTGGCGCTGTCAGATCCGGCGGGTAGAACGGTCAAACGGTGGGAATTCCCGTCAATTCTGTGCAACTGTACCATACCCAAATTCGGGCCATAGCGATCGGGATAATGCACTCCGCTCATAAATTCTTGAGCGTAGCTGCTGACAGTCCTCACCAAGCTTTCAAAAAACTCCCGTCCCCCATTGAGGGGCTCACCGAGGCCTGTCACATAGCATTCAGCGCTCATTAATATCGAAAGCACCGGCCGCATTTCTAGCTGGCTGGCTGCCGAGCCATCGCTCAACCCTTCTAGAACCAGGGTGCAATTTGGCAGACTGTACTGACGCCTAATAGTCATTTTTATTCAATTTCTCCATCAAACAGGCTAACCCAGAAGCGCTGCATTCCGGCTGTGCCTGTACAAAATAGCAGTTTGCTCAACAAGTTTAAAGCTAGTTCGTTGAGCTTGTCATCGGAATCGTAAGCTACAACCACCGATCGCTTGGGGTTCATGCGCGATCGAAAATGAGCTCGAAAACGTTCTAAATACTCGGCAAGCTGCAAGTTCTGACTGAGGGGAAGATTTCTCGATCGCAACTGCTGCGAATCTAGCAGCAACTGCCGAATTGTCGCAGTTAACTTGCGCGCCATATTACAGGCGATCGCCACCAGCGCCTTTGCCTCCACAACTGTCAGGGAGCGGCGTTGGGCATAGCGTCTCAGCGGATTAGTATTTCGCATCTGCCAAAAGGCAACGCGATTTTTGACAATTGACTCCAATTCCAGCTCCTTGGACACTGCCAGCATTTCTTCCGCACCTCCGAGATACAAGGCCTCGATCGCCAGCAACATCAAATCAATTTGCAATCTAGTCCGGCGGGGACACCCACCCTCATTCGGCGACAAATCTGGCAAACTGTCTAAAATCAACGGGTTTGACTCGGTAAGCGAAGTTTCTGACGGCATTAAGATCACGGCAACATCCATTTCAACACACTATACGGACAGGCGGGGTCTTGGCCCAGGTAATTTTTGAACCCGAGACTCCTCTGGGATATTTTATTTTTATCGCTCAGTTCTATATTCTGACTTCACTTTAGCACCATTGGCGGCTAGTGGCTTAAGTGTCACCAGAAGAGCGATCGCTCTTCAAAGAGGGGCTGGAGCATACAGCGGTTTTGTAGTGTGTCAGGTACGATCGGGAAGCAGACATAGGAGCAAAACTAATGATTGCAACTGTTTTCCCGTTTCGGACTGTGTTGGTACAAATTCTAGCCATGTTTTTGGCGATCGCGATCGAATCATGGTTCTTGCAAAAACTACTGAAACTCAGCCCGAAAACCAGCGTTGAATATGCAGCCATCCTCAATCTCTCTTGCACTTGCATGGGTTGGCTAGTTTTTTTCGGCATTGAAAGCGTGCTTTCAAAAGATTTACGGGAACGGCTGATCGATTATATATTATTAGGAGGCGAGCGAGATTTTTACTTCATAATAACTGGCATCGCCCTCTCGATACTGCTAGTGACTTTTCTCGCAAAATGGCAAGCATTAGAACTGTTAGAAAACACGCTATACGGGAAGAAAAAAACTGCTGTTCCTACTGAATTCAAACGCTCATTCACCCTCACCCGCCGTCCTCCGAAAAGAAGTTTTAAAGTCACCACCCAATTTGGAGCAATTTTCATCTCTCACACTGTTAGTAATTGCCTGATTCTAACCGTGTTATTTTTCCAAAGTATCGATTAATTTTAGATTTCAGATTTACTCCACAGATAAATCTGGATCTTCAACTTCTTCGATCGAAAGTTTTAGGTTGGAGCCCGATCTATCCAGGGCTTCTACCCGTTTTCTGACGGTGCGATTGAAATCAACAACTTTAATGTGGTTGCTTCTGCTGAGGTTTCGCCACCGCTTCTTTTTGAGCCGTAAAATTAGTAGCCGCCGCCCGATCCGTCAGACTAATTTTTCCGTTGAGGCTGTCTTTTTCCACAACTCCTCGCAGTTTAACATAGCTGTTTTGACCGATCGCAGCGGACTCGCTGCAACCCGTTAAATTAGGTACGACACCCGACAAGCTCAATCCTTGATTTTCCCACTTCCCTGCTAAAGAAGGTTTCTCCTCGGCTGTGTTTGCGCGATCGCCCTCGCTGTTACCCGATCGCAAATTACCGCTCAAATAAACACCCGATTGCTCGATTGTCAAGGTCAAAGTATCAGATTTCAGACATTCCGGCAAACTTTTAGCATCAAAGCGATAACTTCCCGCAATTGCCGGAGCCGCTTTTAAACTTGTTTCGCCGTAAGCAGTTACCACTTTAAACAGCAGCGAAACCGAGCCGATCGCAATCCCGTAAAATGCCAGGGATTTAAGGCTTAAATGATTCATAATCTTGGGAATGGGGAATTGGGAATTGGGAATGGGGAATTGGGAATGGGGAATTGGGAATTGGGAATTGGGAATTGGGGATTGGGAATTGGGAATTGGGAATTGGTAGCACCTCACAAATAACCAACTGCCAACTGCCAACTGCCAACTGCCAACTGCCAACTGTCAACTGCCAACTGCCAACTGTCAACTGCCAACTGTCAACTGTCAACTGTCAACTGTCAACTGTCAACAAGTACCGAAGCCAAGTGCGATCGCACTTTCACGTAACAGCGCGCAATCAGCAGCGAAGAATGACACTGCACCGCCAATTCATCAGTATACCGTCCGAGAGTTTGGCGTTCAATTCCCCACTCCCGACTCGTACCCGCGATCGTCAAATCAGCATTAGCAGAAGCCGCCACCACCGCTTGAATCGGCTCAGCAGCCTCCACAATCGGAGTTTCAATGCGCGATCGCACTTCTACCGGCAACCGATCCATAACTCGCTGAAACTCATAACTCAGCTCATTTCCCTCTGCCCCGTCAACCGCCACCCGCAGCACCGTCAAACGACGTTCCTCGCTATTAACCAACAGTCTCAGCGCCAATTCCAACCCTAAATCATCGTGAATATTTGCCGCATAAGGCACTAACAAATTATTCAACCGTTCCCTACCTCTGTCAACAAAAATTGCTACATCCACAGTAGCGTTGCTGAGAATTTGGCCGACACGCCCTCCCAAACGGTTGCTGCTAAAAGTCGGCCTGTGCCATCCTACCAAAATCAAATCCGCGCGATCGAGTTCCGCAATTTGCGCCGTTTCCCGCGCCACATCTTTAGTAACCCGAATGATTGGGTGCACGAATTTTTTCGCATCCGGCAATTCCAAACTCTCTATCAATTCTGATAATTTCGAGCGGCGTTCCTGAATAATGCGATCGGCTTCTACGGGCGTACTTTCAAAACCATAATTTTCATTTAATTCGATCAAACTCAGAGGATGAACCGCCGCCGACTGCAAATCGCTACCCCCTGTATCCGCAGCAGGCTGCGCCAGGGCGATCGCCAATTGCAGCAAACCTTTCTGCGTGCTGGGATTAGCAACCGGGACTAAAATTCGATACTTGGGCAGCAATTCTCTATTAATTTCTTCGCTTTCTCCACCCATTGGCGAATCTTTTAATTCTGAATCATCATCCGAACTTACTTCTGAGATATCTAACCGAATCAGCTTTTTCGGATAAGTCCACTCCAACAGTGGCGAAGTCATAAAAGTTGTCACTAAAGCCATAATGACTAACATCGTAAATAGCAGCGGCGAAACCACCCCCAGAGAAAGACCGATATTCAGCACAATCAGTTCAGTCAAACCGCGAGTATTCATCATCCACCCCAGCGCTGAAGCTTCGCGGTTGCTGATGCCGCAGACTCGGGCAGCAACGTAAGTCCCGAAGTATTTTCCAATAATTGCTACTCCCAAAACTGCCGCGCACAGCAGCCACAATTCGGGACTATTGAGCAGGCCGATTTGAGTCCGCAAACCGCTGTAAGCGAAAAATATTGGCAGCAGAAATATCAGGACAAAATCTTCTGTTTTCTCAGCTAATTCTCTGGTAAGTCCGGCATTTTTTGGCATGGCAGCACCCAGCAAAAATGCACCGAAGATTAAGTGAATGCCGATCCATTCAGTAATTAAAGCCGATGCTACAACTCCCATATAAATGCCGGATAGCACTAATTGAGATAACTTGCCGGTGCGGTTGTAGTGCTTGGAAAGCCGTTGCAAGAACCAGCGGACTACAGTCAGCATGAAACCGATGTAAACTATAGATTCAAAAATTGTCGGTAAAGCCCCAACCATCGAGTTAGTGCGCGTAACTGCGATCGCCACCGCCAACAAACACCACGCCGTCACATCGTCTACCGCAGCGCAAGTCAGGGCCAGCGTCCCCAATTTGGTATTCTGCAAGTTGTGCTCTGTAATAATTCTTGCCAGCACCGGAAAAGCAGTAATTGACATCGCAGCGCCCAAAAACATGGCAAAGGCTGTAAACGAAACGCTATTATTTGAAACTATCGGGTACAACAGCAGTGCTAGGAAGCTTCCCAGAGAAAATGGCACTAAAATGCTGACGTGTGATGTTAAAATTGCTACATCTAAATTATTTTTTAGATACTTAGGATTGAGTTCTAAACCAATCAAGAACATGAAAAATATTAGCCCTACCTCAGATAACACGTTGAGGAAAGGAACGGCCTCCGCTGGAAAAAGTGCTGCTCCTAAATCTGGTGCAACCAAACCGAGGAGAGAAGGCCCGAGCATAATTCCTGCTACAATTTCTCCAATAACTTGAGGTTGTTTGATCGCTCGAAATGCTAAGCCGACAAGTCGAGAAAGTGCGATGACAATTAGAACTTCAAGCAGGACGAGAATGGGGATGGGCATAGCGTTTTTAGCTTTAGGTTTTTTGCGGATCGAGAGGGCACGGTAGTCAGTTGACAGTTGACAGTTGACAGTTGACAGACAGCTTACCCGCTCGCTTAGAGAAGGGATGAGGGCGACCTCTTGGAAGGAAGAGGATTGGACTCATGAATAGTCTGATTTTAATTTCTCCCTAGAAGAGTTGCGGTTTTAAACCAATTTTTTCTGGTAAAGCCGACAGAATTGCCGATCGAATAAAATCGATAAAAGCTCGATCGAACGAAAGAAGGCACAAGACACGCAGCTTCAACGCCATTCTCTCACAAGCTCACGAAAGCTTCTGCAACCTCGAACCTGGATTTTTGGTTTTTTCAGAAGCGGTTGCTAGTAACTCTAACCGTATCGTGCGCCCCCCGCACCCAACCCGCCGACTACATCTCATACCATTTTAGATTTTAGATTTTGGATTTTAGATTGGGAGATGATTTACTGGTCATGGGTTGGGATCTTCCCTACAGTTGCATGATTTTGGAAAAATGGCATCGCTCAAGTCGGTGCACACCGTCCACGCAACCCTACGGAAAACCCTACCCTACGGATCTAAGATAGTCAGAAAAAGTGGTGCTTCTGGTGATAGACTAGAAAAGTTGTTTAAATTCGCACATCCGGGTTTTCGGGTGTTTCGAGGGCGCAAACCCTCAGAAATACGACCGGGTGGAGGATTAACCCGAATACAGGAGTTAAAAATACAATGCCAGTAGTTAGTTTGGCTCAAATGTTAGAGTCAGGGGTTCACTTCGGACACCAAACCCGTCGGTGGAACCCGAAAATGGCTCCCTACATTTTCACAGAGCGCAACGGGGTTCACATCATCGACCTCGTGCAAACCGCTCAGCTTATGGAAGACGCCTACGAGTACATGAGAGTGGCCTCCGAAAAAGGTAAAAAGTTTTTGTTCGTCGGTACAAAGCGCCAAGCTGCCGGGATTGTAGCCCAAGAAGCTCAACGCTGCGGTGCTTACTACGTCAACCAGCGCTGGCTGGGGGGAATGCTCACCAACTGGACAACGATTAAGTCCCGCGTCGAGCGCCTCAAGGATTTGGAGCGCCGCGAGGAAATCGGCGCCCTAGATTTGTTGCCGAAAAAAGAAGCTTCCGTGCTGCGCCGAGAAATGGCAAAACTCCAGAAGTATCTGGGCGGAATCAAAACTATGCGTAAGATTCCCGACGGAGTTGTCCTAGTAGACCAACGCCGCGAGTATAATGCTGTGTTGGAATGCCAAAAGCTGGGAATTCCCATCGTCTCTCTGTTGGATACCAACTGCGACCCGGATTTGGTTGACATTGCGATTCCAGCAAACGACGATGCTATTCGATCGATCAAACTGATTGTCGGCAAGTTGGCTGATGCCATCTACGAAGGTCGTCACGGTCAACAAGGCGGCGACTCTGACGAAGACTACGACTACGAAGGTGGTTACGAAGGCGCCGAATATGATGGCGAAATCGAAGAATTGGATGACCCTAATTATGTAGATCCCGAGGACGGCGACACTGACAGCGAAGAAACCGAAAGCTAGTATTGCTATCGGCATCTGACACCAAGCAATTAAAAATTAAAGATTGAAAATTAAAAATTAAAAATCATAATTTTTAGTTGGACATTTTTAATTTTTAATTTTTAATTGTAAATGGCATTAGTCTCGGTCATTAGTAGATTTCTGACAAAAGCATTCCGCAGTGTGAACACCAAAATTAATTAGGGTTCTACACCTACCAAATCCGCCAGAAGGCTGACTTGCTATTTCTTAACTCTTGTCTAATCATTAACATTAAGGTTCACGAGCGGGACGCTCGCACTCCTGACTAATGATAAGGTTCGCGAGCGGGGACAGCACTAACGACTAATGACTAACGACTAATGACTAATGATAAGGTTCGCGAGCGGGGACGCTCGCACTAACGACTAATAACTAATTTTGATTGGGAACTTAAAGAAGATGGCGGACATATCTGCAAAACTTGTTAAAGAACTGCGCGACAAAACCGGCGCGGGGATGATGGACTGCAAAAAAGCCCTCACCGCAAACGATGGCAATATGGAAACATCAATTGAGTGGCTGCGGAAAAAAGGTCTGGCTGGGGCTGACAAAAAAGCAGGACGGGTTGCCTCAGAAGGACTTGTAGGCAGCTACATTCACACGGGCGGCCGCGTGGGAGTGCTGGTGGAAGTTAACTGCGAAACAGATTTTGTGGCACGGCGCGAAGAATTCCAAAGTTTAGTACGCAATATTGCAATGCAAATTGCAGCTTGCCCGAATGTGGAATACGTGAAAGTTGAAGATATCCCCGCTGAAATTGTCGAACGAGAAAAGGCAATTGAAATGGGCAAAGATGACTTGGGTAACAAGCCGGACAATATCAAAGAAAAGATTGTTCAAGGGCGGATTGACAAGCGGATGAAAGAGTTATGTTTGATGGATCAGCCTTTTATTAGAGATCAAAATATCTCGGTGGAAGAGTTGGTGAAACAAACGATCGCCCAAATTGGCGAAAATGTCCAAGTCCGCCGTTTCGTCCGTTTTGTGTTGGGCGAAGGCATTGAGAAAGTAGAAGCTAACTTTGCCGATGAAGTGGCCGCCCAAATGGGTGCTGCTCAATAATCGAAAATTTAGATTAAAAACTAAAAATTAAAAATGTGAAAACCTAATTTTTTTGCATTTTTAATTTTTAGTTTTTACACGACTACAGAAATAGGTACGTAGTTGCGCTTCAGCGCTCTTGGTACGTAGTTGCGCTTCAGCGCTCTTGGTACGTAGTTGCGCTTTAGCGCTCTTGGTACGTAGTTGCGCTTTAGCGCTCTTGGTACGTAGTTGCGCTTTAGCGCTCTTTATAATATTCCGAAAGAGGGCGTTGCTCATCGGGGTTTGAAAATGGGTAACTTGAAAATTCAGAAGATTAACTCAGTTGTTTCATTTTTTCACATTGAGTCGTTTGTACCGTAAATTAGCGCCGGAGCGCTGAAGCGCAACTACGTACCCAAGAGTCGATATTTTATGACTATCCGGGGGATGTGAGGGGAATCGAGTTTTCACATTGAGTCGTTTGTACCGTAAATTAGCGCCGGAGCGCTGAAGCGCAACTACGTACCCAAGAGCCGATATTTTAGCGATATTTTACGACTATCCGGGAGATGCGAGGGGAATCGAGACTCAGCTAGAAACCGAGAGATAAAAAACATAAAAATGTTGGAGGCGATTCTTGAAACCTATGCCCGATTTCTAACCAGAATTAACTCGACAATCAGACAATTTGTGGCAAAAATCGGGTTGTTTTGCCGATCGTCCTATTTGAATTTTATAGGGGATATATGGTGGGATCCAGAGAGCGCATAGAGCAAGATTTGGCAGGACTCGAAGAGGCTTTAGCAGCCTTGAATCTAGAGTTTCGCAGTACCTACGATGGTTATTTAACTGCCTTGGGACAAGCGGTGCGACAGCAGTTGATTTTGGCTTGCTATCACCTTTGCACTCAAGCGGTGCCGGAGTCGTTTCTCAAGTTGTCCTTCGACGGGCGGCAAAAAATGCAGCAGTCTGTAAGGCGTTTGGCTGCGGCGTCTCAAGAAAAATTGCGATCGCTCACGACTGAATCAGAAGTAGAGGAAGAGGAAGAGGAAGAGGAAGAGGAAGAAATAGATGAAGAAATAGATGAAGAAATAGATGAAGACGAGTTTGGCGAGGAAGAAATCGAGGAAAACGAATTCGTCGAGGAAGAAATAGAGGCAAACAACGAATTTTCCGCTATTAACTATCAATTTCCAGCAACAAACAATCAATTACCAATTGCCAATTCCCCGCAAAGTTTGGCGCGCTGGCAAAATAGTATTGAAAAGTCGATCGCCCAGATTCTCAAGCTGCTGTCTCGCGACACCAACCGCTTGCTCCAACAGTCGGAAATCTTGCCCAGTCAATTGCCAGAACAGGTTCTAGAAGCTGCTTCTGCTGCTGAATTGTCCGCCGACAGCGTGGCGGGCCCACCTAACCTATTAAGCTTAATCATTGAAACAGATAGTTCACCAGCACCGCCAAACTTGGGAAAAAGACCCGGTATTAATGCTTTGCACATTACAGCAATTAAACTGCGGTTGTCGGAAATAGAGTTTGCCGATCCGGGAACATCGGCTTGGCGCCAACAAATTCGCAACCTCTCTGCAAAGTTGAACTCCCTCGGTCGCGATTACCAGAAAAAGCAGCGGGAAATGGCGGTGGTGGAGGCTGAGTCGGCTTGGCGGTTGAGTTGGTTTGAAGATTAGTCAGTGGACAGTGGACAGTTGACAGTTGACAGTTGACAATTGTCTGGAATTATTGAGCTATGATTAATAACTAATGACTAATGACTAATGACTAATGACTAATAACGTTCGCGATCGGGGACGCTCGCGCTAATGACTAATGACTAATGACTAATAACTAATGACTGATGACTAATAACCAACCAGAATGGCAGCGATTGCAAAAAGCTCTTTCCGTAGAAGCCGATCGCGGATTTAACGACATCCAAGGCAGTCAATACCGCTTCAGCGAGTTTCTCGGCCTGAGTTTGAGACAGTTGGCAGGCGCTGTCACTGGTTCTTCGCGCGATCGCGCCAGACAACTTGCGGTGGAATTTGACATCTACCCTCAGAAAGATCTCGAAGGGCGCCAACATTCGATCGCCATTACAGTCAGTTTCCTCAGACAAATGGAGCAAGTTTGGGAAGAACAAACGACACAAGTCAGACAAGAAAACGCTGCCGATTCAAGCACTCCAGCCGTTTCCGTTCCCCGAACCGCACCGCTTAACACAGCACCTCCACCGCCTAGCTTGACTTTAGATCAACCGTTAACCCGCGTGACAGGCATCGGCCCCGCCAACGGCAACCGCTTGCTAAAACTCGGTTTAGATACCGTATACGACTTGCTTTACTACTATCCCCGCAACCACATCGACTATGCAAAGCAAGTACGAATTCGCGAGTTAGTAGCGGGGGAAACTGTCACTTTAATCGCCGAAGTCAAGCGCTGCAATTGCTTTTCTAGCCCGAAGAATAAGAAATTAACGATATTAGAAGTAATTTTAAAAGACAGTACCGGAGAAATTAAAATCAGTCGCTTTTTTGCCGGGCCTCGCTACAGCAATCGCGGCTGGCAAGAATTCAAAAAGCGCGAGTATTGTACTGGTGCGATACTTGCTGCTTCGGGGTTGGTAAAGCAGGGTAAGTATGGCATTACCCTAGAAAATCCTGAGTTGGAAGTCTTAGATGACTCCGGCGGTGCGATCGAATCTATGAAAGTCGGCCGCCTGATTCCTGTTTATCCGCTGACGGAAGGGGTGGATGCGGGTTCGGTGAGGCGATCGATCTTAGCAGCAATTCCGGCCGCGAAACTGTTGCCAGAATCGCTACCGGAGGATTTGCGCGAGCGTTACGGCTTAATGGGTTTAGCCGATGCGGTGGCAAATATTCACTTTCCGCTCGATCGCGATTGCTTGTCCGCCGCCCGCCGCCGCTTAGTTTTTGACGAATTTTTCTACCTGCAATTAGGCCTTTTAAAGCGCCGCCAAACCCAAAGAAAAGCTCAAGCTAGCGCAGTCATCCTTCCTAGCGGGAAATTGATCGAACAGTTCTATCAAATCTTGCCTTTTGCGCTGACAAATGCCCAGGAAAGAGTCATTAACGACATCCTCAACGATTTAGCTTCGCCCCAGCCGATGAACCGATTAGTGCAAGGCGATGTCGGCGCTGGCAAAACAGTCGTCGCTGTAGTCGCAATGCTAGCAGCAATTCAATCCGGCTATCAAGCCGCTTTAATGGCGCCGACAGAAGTTTTAGCAGAACAGCATTATCGGAAATTGGTAGGCTGGTTTAATTTGATGCACTTGTCTGTCGAACTGTTAACTGGTTCGACAAAAGTAGCCAAGCGCCGGGAAATTCACAGCCAGTTAGAAACCGGAGAATTACCTGTTTTAGTAGGAACTCACGCGCTGATTCAAGATACGGTGAATTTCCATAAATTGGGTTTGGCTGTAATTGACGAACAGCACAGATTCGGCGTGCAGCAGCGTGCTAAATTGCAGCAAAAAGGCGAATCTCCTCACGTTTTGACGATGACCGCAACTCCCATTCCTCGGACGCTGGCGCTGACTCTGCACGGCGATTTAGACGTGAGTCAAATTGATGAACTTCCCCCCGGTCGGCAGGCGATTCAAACGACTGTTCTGTCTGCGAAAGAACGCCTCCAGGCTTACGATTTGATTCGTCGGGAGGTGGCGAGCGGCCGTCAGGTTTATGTGGTTCTGCCTCTGGTGGAGGAGTCGGAAAAGCTGGATGTGCGATCGGCAATTGAGGAAAAAGAGAAACTCGAAAAAAGTATATTTCCTGAGTTTAAGGTAGGTTTGCTCCACGGTAGGATGAGTAGCGCTGACAAAGATCAGGCGATTACTAAGTTTAGAGACAAAGAAACTGATATTTTAGTATCTACTACTGTGGTGGAAGTGGGAGTAGATGTGCCGAATGCAACGGTAATGTTGATTGAAAATTCGGAGCGTTTTGGACTGTCGCAATTGCACCAGTTGCGGGGTCGAGTCGGTCGGGGCAGCAATCGTTCTTATTGTTTGTTAATGCCCGGTTCCAAGGCTGCGGAAGCTATGCAGAGAATGAAGGTTTTAGAACAATCTCAAGATGGATTTTTTATTGCAGAAATGGATATGAGATTGCGCGGCCCAGGTCAGGTTTTGGGAACTCGACAGTCTGGTTTACCGGATTTTGCTTTGGCGAGTTTGGTGGAGGATCAGGAGGTTTTGGAGTTGGCGAGGGAGGCCGCGCAAATGGTAATTGAGAATGATGAAACTTTGGATGAATGGCCGGTCGTGCGGGATGAGTTGGAACGGCGATATCAACGGATGATGAGTGGCTCGATTTTGACTTAGGCTCAAATACGACTGTAGTAAAATTGGTTTGTAGTGAGGACTTTAGTCCTTTTTTTGATGCAGGCTAAAGTCCTCATTACAAACCTACTTTAGGATCGCGAATTAAATAACTTACAATTTTAATTGTTATTGTGAGATGGGCGTCCCGCCTGTCCTTTTTGAACGGGCGGGACGCCCATCCCACAAAATTGTGGAAGTTATTTAATTCTCATTCCTTAGTTCTCTCTTTGATGCGGACTAAAGTCCTCACTACAAACCTACTTTCGTTCTCTCTTTGATGCGGACTAAAGTCCTCACTACAAAACTACTTTCGTTCTCTCTTTGATGCGGACTAAAGTCCTCACTACAAACCTTATGGACAAAAGTATAAAATATCGGTTTATGATGACACAAATTCCGCTATTTTATGTTATAGTAGATTTACTAACATCAGGCATGAATGTCAAAAATCAGGTTTCTTGTGACAGACTCAAGTAAAATCCTCTATTTTTTGTCAAGAAACCCACTGTATAAGCTTTTGCTGAGAATGATGCAAAATATCAGGTTTGGCGAAGGGTGGCGCAGGCGAATTTGTTGGGCGTGAGTGCCTCAGCCCAACCTACTTTGTGAGAGGATTTTGCCCTAGCTATAGGGTATTTTTATGAGTTGTCAGGCTTGGGCCACTTATTGATCCAAGAATCCTTCCCAGGAATGACCCAGAAGTGTCAAAATTAAGATAGTCCTGAGAAAAACAGGGAAAAGGAAATCCAGCCAGTACAGGCTGGTAAGGCAGAATTAATTCCTCGCTTGTCAAGCTTGCAGGTGGTCGCCGACGGTTCGTCGCATTTAATCTCAACAGTAATTTATGAAAGATCTCACTCGTTATCGAAATATTGGCATCTTCGCCCACGTAGATGCTGGCAAAACCACCACAACTGAAAGAATCCTGAAACTGACAGGCAAAATCCACAAAATAGGTGAAGTACACGAAGGCGCGGCGACGACTGACTTCATGGAACAGGAGCAAGAGCGCGGGATTACGATTCAATCCGCTGCTACTACCTGCTTCTGGAACGAGCATCAGCTCAACATCATCGATACTCCCGGACACGTCGATTTTACGATCGAGGTTTACCGTTCGCTCAAGGTTCTCGATGGCGGTATCGGTGTGTTCTGCGGTTCCGGTGGAGTTGAACCGCAATCGGAAACTAACTGGCGCTACGCTAACGATTCTAAAGTTGCTCGTATCGTCTATATCAATAAGCTCGATCGCACGGGCGCAGATTTTTACCGAGTTGTCAAGCAAGTCGATAAAGTCCTCGCAGCTAAACCAATGGTAATGGTTTTGCCGATCGGCATTGAAGACAAATTTTGCGGCATGGTCGATTTGCTCACCCGCAAAGCATGGATCTGGGATGATTCGGGCGATCCGATGGGCTACACAATTCAGGATGTTCCGGCCGATATGGTCGATGATGTCGAGAAATACCGCGAACAGTTGATCGAACTGGCTGTCGAGCAGGATGATAACCTGATGGAACAGTACCTCGAAGGCAACGAGCCGAGTATCGAAGACCTCAAGCGGTGCATCCGCAAAGGCACCCGCGACATGGCATTTTTCCCCACCTACTGCGGCTCGTCGTTTAAGAATAAGGGCGTCCAGTTGGTACTCGATGCAGTCGTTGACTACCTCCCGAACCCGATGGAAGTTACGCCTCAGCCTGAGGTGGATCTCGAAGGCGAGGAAACAGGCAATTTCGCGATCGTGGATCCAGAAGGCCCTTTGCGCGCCCTGGCATTTAAGATTATGGACGATCGCTTCGGCGCTTTAACCTTCACCCGTTTGTACTCCGGTAAGATATCCAAAGGCGACACCGTACTCAACACCGCCACAGGCAAAACCGAGCGCATCAGCCGCTTGGTAGAAATGCACGCCAACTCCCGCGAAGAAATTGATTCGGCTCAAGCAGGCGATATTATTGCGATCGTAGGTATGAAAAACGTCCGCACCGGACACACCATCTGCGACCCCAAAAATCCCGCAACCCTAGAGCCAATGGTGTTCCCAGAACCAGTCATCTCCATTTCGGTCAAACCGAAACTCAAAGGAGGCGAAGAAAAGATGGGAGCCGCGCTCACCAAGATGGTACAAGAAGACCCATCTTTCCACATGGTCACAGACGAAGAAAGTGGCGAAACCATCCTCAAGGGCATGGGCGAACTGCACCTCGACATCAAAGTGGACATTCTGCGACGCACCCACGGCGTCGAGGTAGAAGTTGGCGAACCGCAGGTAGCCTACCGCGAGTCCATCACCAAACGCCTCGAAGACAACTATGTCCACAAGAAACAATCTGGTGGTTCAGGTCAATTTGCTAAAATCGGCTATATCGTCGAGCCCGGTGAAGTCGGTAGCGGCTTCGTGTTCGAGTCAAAAGTAACTGGTGGTAGCGTACCGAGAGAGTATTGGCCAGCGGTGCAAAAAGGCTTCCAAAGCTGCATCGATGTGGGCGTCTTGGCTGGATTCCCCTGCTTAGACTTGAAATTCACCCTGGTTGATGGAGGTTTCCACCCGGTTGACTCTTCAGCAATGGCCTTTGAAATTGCTGCTAAAGCCGCCTACCGCCAATCTGTACCCAAGGCTGGGCCTCAGTTGCTGGAACCGATCATGAATGTCGATGTCTTCACCCCAGACGATCACATGGGCGATGTCATCGGCGACCTCAACCGCCGCCGGGGCATGATGAAAGCTCAGGAAACCGGACAAACAGGAGCGCGGATCAAGGCTGATGTGCCGTTGAGCGAAATGTTTGGCTACATTGGCGATTTGCGTACCATGACATCTGGGCGCGGTCAGTTTTCGATGTCTTTCTCGCACTATTCTCCTTGTCCGAGCAATATCGCTGAGGAAGTGATCAAGGATGCGAAAGAGCGTCAAGCTGCTAAGTAGTGTGTTGAGTGTAAGTGCGATCGAATAGTGCGATCGTAGTCCACGAACAGGTAGCCAGAAACCGGGTTTTTTCCGAAAATCCTTCGCTGTAGCGACGAGATTAGGTGAAAAACCCGGTTTCTTTGATATTGGTGCGTCCAGGACTCTTAAAAAAATCTGCGTTGATTTGCGTTATATCGTTTCCACTTGGACTGGAATGATTAAACCACAGAGGGCGCAGAGGACACAGAGTCCGAGAATAGAGATATGAATCATGCCGATGGAGAGCGGATTTGATATTAATCGGCGGTATCGTAAGGGCGATCGCAGATTTATGAAATAAGTCAAGTATCATATTTGCTAACATACAATTAATAATTTAAAACCGAGGCAGGTAGCCATGACAGCCACCCTAATCCAGAATCAAAGTAGCGGAATTCTGCTAAAAAATATTAGCTGGAAAACTTACGAATCCCTGCTGAATGAGTTAGGGGAACACGGAGGAATTCGCCTGATTTACGATCGCGGAAATTTAGAAATTATGACTCCATCAGCACCACATGAAAAGTCAGGTGAACTCTTAGGAAATTTTGTTGAAGTTCTAACTGATGAATTAAATGTTGACATTTGCAGCCTGGGTTCACTAACCTGCAAGCGCAAAGATTTGGAACGGGGGTTAGAACCTGATAAATGTTACTATATTCAGAATGAAGATGTTGTCTGGAATAAAGAACAAATCGATCTCAATGAAGATCCACCACCGGATTTAGCTATTGAAATTGACATTACCAGCAGTTCGATCGATCGTCTCAAACTTTACGCAAGTTTGGGTGTACCTGAAGTTTGGCGCTACGATGGCAATCGTTTAATCATCTATCACTTAGAAGGCAATGAATACGCAGAGTGCGAGGTTTCTCCCACTTTTGCTTTTCTGTCGAAGTTTGAAATGCTGCGGTTTTTGGAACTGAAACAGACTACAAAAGAAAAGGCTTTGCTGCGGTTATTCCGGGAGTGGGTGAGGAGTCAAATTCAGTAAAGAGACTGAAGGAGGGCGATCGCCCCTCAATCAAGATCGTGTTTGCTAAGATACAATCAATAATCTACAACCCAGGCAGGTAGCCATGACAGCCACCCTGATCCAGAATCAAACTAGCGGAATTCTGCTAAACAACATTAGCTGGAAAACTTACGAATCCCTGCTGAATGAGTTAGGGGAACACGGAGGAATTCGCCTGACTTACGATCGAGGAACATTAGAAATTATGACTCCTTTAGCACCCCATGAAGGTAGTAAGAAAATTTTAGGCCGTTTTGTGGAAAGTGTGAGTGAAGAATTAAACATCGAAATTCGGAGTTTGGGTTCTCTAACTTGTCGGCGCGAGGATTTGGCTCGCGGTTTGGAGCCGGATCAGTGCTACTATATCCAAAATGAGAATGTGGTTTGGGACAAAGAACAAATCGATCTCAATCAAGATCCGCCACCAGATTTAGTAGTGGAAATTGACGTGACTAGCAGTTCGATCGATCGCCTTTCTTTATACGCAAGTTTAGGGGTGCCGGAAGTTTGGCGCTACGACGGAAATCGTTTAATAATTTATCAACTGGAAGCACAGGAATATGTAGAAAGAGATGTTTCTCCGACTTTTCCTTTTTTGTCGCAAGTTGAGATGCTGCGCTTTTTGGAATTGAGGAGGACTACCAAGGAAAATGCTTTGCTGCGGTTATTCCGGGAGTGGGTGAGGAGTCAAATTCAGTCCGGGGAATAAAAGAAAAGGGCGATTCACGATCGGGATGGTTGCGTTTGAGGCTCTTTTTAGCAACCGCAGATGAACGCTGACTGACGCGGAACGATGACTCGGGCGGAGTTCCTCGAATTTACCTTAATTTCGCCCTTCCATATCTTAAACCGTATCGCTATTCTTCTCCTCCATCTCAATTTTGATAGAGATGCAACGTGCCGATCGCCTGGCCGCAAAACTGCGAAAATTAAATATTGACCCGGATACAATTTAGCAAGTTTATTTCATGAGATAGCGAGGTTGAAATGGCCGAAATAAATCCCGATCGCACTACTGGTACAATTACGATCGACGTTTGCGCTCAATCAAACGGGCAGTATCTTTGTCAGATATCATCATCTCTGAGCGATCACCCCAATGATACCATGAATTTTTACGGACAAACAAAAGAACACGCGATCGCGATCGCCCTAGAACATTTAGCTGACGAATATCGCGAAAAAGCAGAAGAGTCTCAGAATATAGATTCCCTTGCCGTGGAACTTTCAGATTCAGGAGAACCAATTAATAAATATTATCATGTGATTGTACACTACGAAGAAATTTCGGAAGCCGAATCTAAGTTTGAGGCAGTACACAATACAATAATGGGAAATACGATAGTTGAGAATGCCAGACTTGCAGCCATTGAGATTGCTCCAGATATTGAAATCGAGCCGTTAGAGCGATCGGGATATTGAGGGATAAAATTTTACACAATCTGCGGGTCACAATCAAGTTTTGTCGTCAAAAAAAGCGGTTTCCGATCTGCATCCAGGATTAAAATAAACAGGACTATTGATTTTGATTAATTTGGCTTTTTACCCAATTCCGAAATGCTTTAACTAATTCCAAATAATCCATTGTTTCCGCCTGTGCCAAAAAACTGACAATCTCTAAAATAGCAACACTCGGAAATGCTAAACTGATCTCGCACTCGACATACCCTCGATCGTCCAATCTGTTAATTCTGAGCCGCGAACCGTTGTAAATCCAAACTTCCGGCACTCCCAGATCGGCATAAATCTGCAAGGTATTGTCGGATCTGCTGGTAACATCAATTTCCACCACTAAATCCGGGGGCGGATATTGACTCATATCGAGTCGTTTTTTGCCTTTAATTGCACTAGCATTCTGGATGTAAAAACAATCATCCGGTTCTACACCAATGAGTTCAGGACGTTTGAATGTCGTAGAACCCAGAGGTTCAATTCTCACATCTAATTCTTCAGCTAATGTTTCAACAAATCGACCTATTACTCTTTTGTAAATTTCGTGTTCAGGAGAAGGCACCATAATTTTCAAATTGCCGCGATTGTATCTCAGTCTAATTGGCCTATCGCCGATTTCGGCAAGCAAAGTTTCATAAGTTTGCCAACTGATATTCGATAGCTCAACTATTTGTTCGGGCGGACTGAGAGTTTTAGCAATCATGGGGTTACTTTGGTGAAGAGTTCGTAGGCGCAAGCCGGGGCGTAGCGATCGCACTTTTAAACTAAATCATATCATCTCAA
Source organism: Microcoleus sp. PH2017_28_MFU_U_A (assembly GCF_020738035.1). Classification (NCBI taxonomy): domain Bacteria; kingdom Bacillati; phylum Cyanobacteriota; class Cyanophyceae; order Oscillatoriales; family Microcoleaceae; genus Microcoleus; species Microcoleus sp. PH2017_28_MFU_U_A. The sequence continues at coordinate 5,325 of NZ_JAEQCX010000125.1, read as the reverse complement.
ACATAGGTTTGTAGTGAGGACTTCAGTCCGCATCCGACGAGAGAGGACTGAAGTCCTCACTACGAACCAAATTGCTAGTTATTGGCCTGCAAAATCGGCACGGAACTTCTGGACAACTCGATTCAATTCCACTGAATGAGAAGCTTTAAATAAAATACGATCGCCCTTTTCAACAAATCCCAACAACCGCTTTGCTAAATCTTCCCGCCCATCGGGCGCCGTAATATCTCCTATCTCCACAAAAGGCACGCCCGCCGCACCCGCCGCCATCGCCGCCGCTTCCTCAAAATCCGCAAACACAAACAAAGCATCGAGGTTTAAATCCCGCGCCGCCTTTCCCACTTGTCGGTGAAATTCGATCGCCCTTTCGCCCAATTCCTTCATCGTACCCAACACCGCAATCCGGCGCTTTCCCGGAGTATCCGCTAACAATCTCAGCGCCGCCAACATCGACTCCAAACCAGCATTGTAAGTCTCATCCAGAATCACAACATCCTGCGGCAAATCGTAGCGGCGCGCCCGTCCATCCGGTAACTGTACAGACAAACCTTGCTGTAAAACTTCCCAATTAATCCCTAAAACTTTTGCTACCGCCAAAGCCGCCAAATAATTTACAGCATTGTGCCTTCCAGCCAAGGGCAGCGGCAATTCCACACCTTCTACAAGCATTGTATCATTATTCAGCAATTCCCCGCACAAATCGCCGCCTTCTAATCCGTAACTTAAAGTTTTTCCCTGCCAAACTTGCGCCGCAGTTGCCATTAATCTGTCAGAATCGTGATTGAGAATAGCAATACTTTCAGCAGGCATTTCCGCTAACAGTTCGCACTTAGCTTGGGCGATCGCATCTTCCGAACCCAATCGCCCGATATGCGCCGTTCCTACATTAGTAATTACCGCCACAGTAGGACGCGCAATTTGCGACAGCAGCGCAATTTCTCCTAGCCCGCGCATTCCCATTTCAATTACAGCATAATTGTGGGTCGGCGAAAGCTCTAACAGAGTTTTCGGGACTCCAATTTCATTGTTGTAGTTATATTGAGTTTTCAGAACATTTCCGCTGGTTGACAAAACCGCCGCAATTAATTCTTTGGCAGTAGTTTTACCTACTGAACCAGTAACACCAATTATCGGTATACTGAATTGGTCGCGCCACCAACGGGCGATCGCCTGGTAAGCTTTTAAAGTATCGTCAACGCGCAACAGCGGAAAATTGGGAACTTCTGCTTGGTAAGTGCGATCGACTACCGCAGCAATCGCTCCCAAATCCCGGGCTTTTGCCACAAACTGATGCCCGTCAAAATTTTCTCCCCGCAGCGCTAAAAATACTTCGCCCCCCTCAATGGTGCGCGTATCTGTAGCAATACCTGTCCCTACAACTGTCAGAACGTCCTCAGACACAGCAAGCAAAGGTACAGTTAAAATTTCAGCAAGTTGGGCGATACTTACGCGACAGACCATATTACCAGCACTCACATTTCAAATCATTATTTTCACAGCTAATCCTACCTCGCCCCACCTCACATTTAACTGACACCAGTTCAAAAAAGAATGCAAGCTTTGCCCGGAATCTAAACCCTGGGAGTCCTCAGTCATTCCCATCGCCAATCGCAAATCGCCAATCGCAAATGGTATAACAGGGGGATGCCGACTAGGATTGACCTTGACACTCTTCAACAGTTGACAGTTGACAGTTGACAGTTGACAGTTTGAGAGCGACATCTACCCTTAAGTCCGAGGATTGGAGTAATGAATAGTCTGATTTTAATTTCTCCCGAGCAGGCTTGGGGCTTTCAACCAATTCTTTCGGGTAATAATAAATCCTCTGCCCAGCCATAAATTATTTAGAACACACCCACAATCTTTACCAATAATTTACAAAGTTTGTGGTGATTTTAGGCCTTGCTAATTGCAAACAATTCATGTCATGCTGGTGTTGACAAATAGTTTAACTAACAATACTTCGGACAGTTTTAGATCTGGTCGAGCCTCCTGTTTAAGTTCAGCCCTAAGTTTCAGAAAATGCGTAAAAAATGGCAGGGCTTACTCGCTCTCGGCTTACACGGCCGTTAAAAAACTGTCCGAAGTATTGAACTAAGTAAAAAAGATCTGCTTAAGGCGATCGCCACTTCCACCCCTAAGCCTCGGGAGGCGAGAAGCTCGGTTGACCCTACCCAACAACGGATACAAGCCCTCGACCTAAGTCGGGGAGAGATTAAAATTTTAGACTACAGTTGAAGCTTCCAGATGAATCTGTGGAGTAAATCTAAAATCTAAAATCTAAAATCTAAAATCGGTTGACTCAATTGTGGTGCTTCATCTGCCAATTCATATCTGCCAATGGCGCTTAAAGCTCCTGCCCAATCCTTTTGGAGGGTTAATCCACAGTGAACGACTATAACAGACAGAGCCAGGAAGAAGAACAGCTACTTTACAACCACTGGCTGGAGTTGGTACAAGTAGAGCAGCCGATCGAACTAATCGACCGTTTTCGCACTTTGTTTATCTACGGTAACGGATATCGCGATCGCACCATCGCTGAAGCACTCGAAAAAATAGCAGCCTCACCCTACGCCGAACAAGAATTCAAATACATCCTCAACCGTTGCTGCCACATCCTGATCAACCGCTGGCAAACATACCCCGGAAAGCAAGCAGCTATCCCGGAATTGATCGCTCTGTTTGAAGAAGCCCCCAAAATATTATCTCGATATAGTCGATCGCGCCCTACTCACTCCATCCCCCAATTAGTCAATCAATTTACCCAAAGCGAACAATACCTCACACTCAAACGCTTAGCCAAAGTCATCACCCACAGTAATGAAGACAGCAACGGCAAAACTCCCGCCAGCCTAGCCCTCGGAACCTTAATTCCCCGATACCCTTACCTCTACAAACACTGCCTCCTCAGCGACGACAGCACCTACGAACAGCAAAAAATTATTCAAAAAATCCAAGCTCAAAAGCAGCAGCAATTTGAAATCGACCTCTCACAATACGTTGCTCACCAAGTGAGAAAAGCCCAAGCAGCCCGCCGGCATACCTCAATCTCCTTCGGCAGAAGTATACAGACTATAAAAAACCCGACGCTGTTGAGCGACCCAGAGCTGTTCTTTGCCCTCAAGCAATTTGTCGGAAAAGTCGAAGGAGCCGATACCTACCGACAGCTAGCCGGCCGCTTCATGGCGAACACCAGCACAAGTGTGTCCTACAGATCCTTTAAAGACGACTTATACGAATACCTAATTTCTTCCGTCACCGACGATGGCTACGGCAAACGTCAATTTAACGAAAAACTGTATAAACAACTACAAAATACCTTTCCCCACAACGATGCTCAGAAGTTCAACGAATTTTTAACGATCAGAACTTGCAGCCAGTTATTGAACTTTTTAGTAGTAGAGAGTCCTGCGCGGCCGAACCACTTTGTCTTCATCGACCTGATCTCAAACCTCGGGCCCACCCAAACCACAGGTTTGCTGCTGAAAATCGTGCTAATTTGTGGCAAAGTCAAGCCCTACCTAGAAAAGCGGTTGGCAATTTTGTTCGGTCACTACGAATTTTGTACCCGAGAAGGCCTGGTGTGGTTAGTCAAAGCCTTGGAAAACCTGAATCTCGCTTTGAGTACCAATTTTGGGAATCTAGACGTATCTTTCCTGCGGTAGCCGGTCTGTCCCAGAACTTTCTCGCGTTCGAGTTTGACAAAACATCACAGCTCAAAATCCGGTTTCTGAATACCCTCAAAGTTTGAGATTGAATTGTAACGACTTAATTAAGTGGCCAAAGCTACTCAAAAGACGCCATTCTGTGTTAAAATTCCAAGTGTATCAGATTCGGTTGCAGGCTTTGTTCATTGCTACAGAATTGTTTAAAAACTTGCCCTTCTGTATCGGCAGGGGACTCTCCGAAACTGAAATCTTTGCACTGTCTAATTTTTGGAGTTATTCCTCATGTCGATATACGTCGGTAACTTATCCTACCAAGTTACCCAAGAAGACATCACCACCGTCTTCGCCGAATACGGAACCGTTAAGCGAGTACATCTACCTACCGACAGAGAAACCAGTCGCCCCCGCGGCTTTGGTTTTGTAGAAATGTCAACAGATGCCGAAGAAGATGCAGCGATTGCTGCTCTCGACGGAGCAGAGTGGATGGGTCGCGATCTCAAAGTTAACAAAGCTAAGCCCCGCGAAGATGAAGGCGGCCGGGGCGGCGGCAACCGGGGCGGCGGCGGCCCAGGCAAATTTGGTCGCGGCGGTGGCGGCGGCGGCGGCGGACGTTATTAATTTCCTAATTAATTTCCGACGATCGAGATTTGAGATTGGAGAGCTGAAATTTGGGATCGAGGCCACCTAGCTTTGAACCACCGTCCGAATAATTTCCGGCCCGGTTGCTCCCAACCTTTACTCTTCCAGTCTGGCGATCGACCGCATTAAATATACCAAAAAGCCAAGGTTAGTCCCTTGGCTTTTTGGTATGAGGCTATTCAATATGAGTTAAAAACTCGGTGGGTTAAGACTTTCAGGTGCCTCTAGTTTTCTAATCATCAGGTTCGATGCTGCTGCTCAATCCGTGATTGTTGAGCGTTTCAGCATAAAACTCAGCGTGTTCGAGAGCGCAAACAATCACCAGTCCCAGCCCGTTGGTGTGGGCTTCCATCATCACATTTACAGCCTGTGGCTGAGTCAGACTGGGTACCGTCGCCATCAAAGTCTGCACCACGTATTCCATGGGATTGAAATCATCATTGTGCAGCAGCACGCGGTAGCGCGGCGCAAGCTTGCGGACTGTAGAAGGCTTTTGAATAATTTCGACAGACACTAATCTATACCTCCTGACTTGTAGGATGTTAAAATTTTTGACACTCCCTGCCGTTGATGCGAGGGGATTCTTCGTTCATCAACCCAAGTTGCTGAGATAGGCTTACACCTAAAACAGTAGATCTCGAACTAGGACGAAGCTGGTATCGCATTAATTTCGATCGATAATCTTGAGCTGGATTCCTCCGCTGTGAAAGAGTATCTCACTTTCAGTTATTTTATTGAAATTTCCAAATTCAGACAAGGCAGCCGCCTAGCCGATCGCGAGCTGTCAACCATACCAAACCCAGAAGAAGTGTCCTAAGCCCGCAGCCGCCCCCTGTCTAGGGTCATAATAATAGAGACGCAAGATCGGTTAAAAATAAAAAACTACCAAAATTAGGGGGTTAGAGCCTCGTCCTTCTATGACTACTTTATTCTAGAAATCCTGTTGCCATTTTGTAGAAATTGGGTAAAATCAAACAAGGAGGTGATGCAAGTGTTCAATCTGACTTATGAATTCAAA
>NZ_JAEQCX010000124.1:0-42417 GCF_020738035.1 Microcoleus sp. PH2017_28_MFU_U_A | reverse complement strand
AACCAGGGGCAAATAGTCTCGTGCGATCGCCCGAGTTGCGGACAAAGCTACCCAAATAGTCAAGGATGGGTAGCTTTGTCCATAAATTAAGTTACAGTTCCTAACCCTGGGCTTTCACTTTTTGGCCGCAGGTGTGGCTGTGAGAGAAACGCCCCTGTTTATTACTTTAGGAGAACCGGAAGCGCAATTGCGCGCCAATGCCGAAACTCTCGGTTTTGACATGGAGGCGATGGCCTTCCTCGATTTGAGCCCCTCCTCAGAATTTTTTACCGAAGTTCAAACCTACGACATTTTCTCGCCGTCGGAGGTGGAACGAGAACCGACTACACAAAAGATTATCGATCGAGTCCAAGCTGTCAATTTCTACTCTGCTGCGCCGCTGCGAATCGGTTAACATCCCGGTTGGGGCGATGATGGCACAAGGAAGTCTTTAGGTGATACCTGTGGAACCTTTGCTGTATTCGCCGGATCAGTTTGCGAGTATGGTACGCCAAGAGGTGGAACAGGAAAAGACGCGGATTGTGATGATTGACAGTATTTATGGCTATCAGATTTCGATGCGCGGGCAAGATTTGGTGAATAATTTGCACGCTTTGTGCAAGTATCTCAAGAATATGGGAGTCACGGTGATCTTGATTAATGATGTTCTGCTGCTGGGTCGAGCTGAGTCAGGAAAAATGGCGCTTTGTTTGCTACCGCTAGACTTGGCAAAGTTTTGTAAAGAGTTGGTATCGGAATTTCAGAACAGCCTGAAGTTGAAACCTCAAAACGATCCGGTGACGCTGATTTTTGTGAATCAGTGTCAATCGGCGATTGCCTGTTTGGAGGCTAGCTTGCTGCGGCGCATTCTCAGCAATTTGCTGTCTAATGCTATTAAGTATTCTCCTCCGAATACCGAAGTAGTTTTTGAATTAAAACTAACTGAAACCGAGGCTGTTTTTTAGGTGCAAGATGCCGGAATTGGCATACCTTTGGCAGACCAAGAACGGCTGTTTGATTCATTTTTTCGTGCGAAAAATGTCGGTATAATTCCCGGTACAGGACTGGGGCTGAGCATTGTTAAAAAATGTGTGGACTTGCACGGCGTCGAAATTGCGTTGAGCAGTGAAGAAGATGTCGGTAGTAAATTTACCGTAACGCTGCCGCTCGCAAAACTGGAAGAAGAGCAACTGTCGCCTGCAACGCCTTAAACTAGATGCAGGCACGATCTTGAGATATTCAGTATGGAAATCGCAGATGTAATCGCGCTAGTCCATCCGGCGATCGCAGTAGCGCTAGTTTTCAAATGGTTTGTAGTAAGGACTTTAGTCCCCTAACTTTTATGAGGACTAAAGTCCTCACTACAAACATTTTTTATGATTAAATCAAAGTTCTATAGGAGCAATGGCATTTAATAGCTCTTCTAGGATAAACCGCAGCAAGGATTGAGTTGCTAATATTAAACCCAATCGGGCTTGAGCGAGTTTTGGCTGTTCTGTTTTGACTTCGCCCCAAATTCGGCACTGGCTGTAAAAAGTCTGAAATGCTGCGCTCAAACTATTGGCTAATTTGAAATAATTAACAGGTTTTTCGGGTTGATTTGCCTCAAAAACCGGAGCTAAACAGTCTAGCACTGCGATCAGTTCCGAAATTAAACTGCGTTCTGCTGGAGCTACTAATAGCAGCCGACGATCGCCCTCGTCAACCCAAGGAATAGGATTTGGGGCCGCCAGCGACCAAATTTGCGGCGCTGTGGTGACATTCGGCTGTGCGATCGCAATTAACCGATCGCGATCGGCCATTCGCAGCAGGGAACAGCAGCGTGCGTGGCTGTACTGAATCGGAAACAGCCGATCGGCGGATATAACAGGAGATAAAGTGCGATATTCTGGAACAGGGAGGGGAATTTGAGCTAATCGCTGCAACCAGAAAGCTAAACCCGCATCAGTCAGCTCTAGCTCAATTATTCCTGACGGTGCGACTTGAACGGCGAAATCTGGACAACACAGCGGCTTGAGAATTTCAGCCAACTGTGCGGCGATCGCCTGCGGTGTCTGGTCCCAAGTTGCAGCCCATTTCAGGGCGATCGCAGACACGTACACCACCCGCTCCCTATTTTTAGCCCGATTTAACGGAATTTCGCTCGTTGTGCCTTGCTCTTCGATCGCGAAGAGAAACCTTAAGAGCAAAAAACACTTCACTGTAACTTCCGGGCACTGGGATATATTTAATGTATCCATATCGGCTATTCTTGCAGTAAAAGTGCCTAGAGACTGTTACCACTTGCGCTATCTTTGTACGTTAAACTGCTGATGTCAAAGGTAGTCGATCGGCTCGCCCGGGCGAGTTCACATCGAAGGAATGGGCTTTCTAGCGATTTTTGGGGTAAATATACAATAATTTACGATCGACTCATTGCCGAATTCTACCATTTTCATGTATTTTTTGCTACATTGAGTTTTTAGGTGAAACTGAGAAGAGTCAGCACAGTTAAGAAGCGTGTCAGCTCAATGGGGGGTTGGTTGTCTCACTTAGTATCGCAATGCAGGCAAAAGCTGTTTTTCTCACTAACTAAATATATCCCAGAGCCTCACTTATGCAATCAACTTCCACACCTCTAGAAACGATCGATCGACCGTTTATCACCTGGCAGCGAATTATCGACTGGGCCCAGGAACACTACCGCTGCCGGACTTTTAGCAAAGACGAGAAGATTCCCGCCAGACCCGGACTGCTCTATTTAGTCCAGAAAGGTTCTGTGCGGCTCGTCGGTAGCGCTCAAGTTAGCGCCGCTGCAACAAAGTCCAAATCCGTTTCCAAAACTACAGAAGAAGCTTTTTTGGGCTTCGTCGGCGCCGGTCAGCCCTTTGAACTGGTTGCTCAGTCTCCCTTTACGCTCCAAGCTTACGCCCACGCCGATCACACTCACGTAGTGTGGATGTACTGGCACGATTTGGATAATTGGCCTCACTTCCGCCGGGAAATTTTGGATGCGTTTCGCTACCAGCACCAGCGAAAGCTTCTCTGGCTCAGCACTTTGGGACAGCGCCGGACGATCGACAGATTGCTGGGTTTTCTCACTTTGTTGATCGAAGAGTTCGGCGAACCCTACGTAGGTGATGGAGAACCGGATGTGGTGCGGGGCTATCGGTTGCCTTGGGCCTTGACTCACGCTCAAATTGGCAGCGCCATCGGCTCGACGCGGGTAACGGTGACGCGGCTGATGGGCAAATTGCGATCGAAAGGTTTGATTAATACTGAGGATGATAATTTAATCTGTTTGCCTGCTAAGGCTACTCCCCAAAAGACAAAAAATCAAAAGCAGGATGTAGAAGCATTCCTCGAAGACGATCTCGAAGACGATCTCGAAGACGATCTCGATGAAGATTTCGACGATTCTCTCGATGACGATCTCGAAGAATCTGCATAAAATCCTGCGGGTGATTGCTAACAGCACTTAGCTATTATAGTATGGCTGTTTTCTTCTTGCTTCTTGCTTCTTCGGTGTACGATGAGTTTTGTAAACTTTTCTCGTTCTCGAATGGTGCGAATGATGTCGGACAAGCAAAAATCTCCAATCCCGAACAATCAGCAACGGGTGGTATTCTGCGACTTTGACGGCACGATAACTGTTGAAGAAACTTTTGTGGCAATGCTCAAGCATTTTGCACTGGAATTGTCGTCTCAACTGATGCCGGAAATGTACGCGAGAAGGATCAGTTTGCGCTCGGGAGTGCGGCAGTTACTAGAGTCTATTCCCTCGGAATGTTATGGGGAAATTGTGGAATTTTCTAGGGGACAACTGATGCGGCCGGGATTGGTGGAATTGCTGGATTTTTTGGACGCGCAAAGGGTGGATTTTGCGATCGTTTCCGGCGGCCTGCGGGTTATGGTAGAGACGGTTATGGGTGATTTGGCACACCGGGCGATCGCAATTTATGCTGTAGATGTGGACGCTAGCGGCCCTCACTTGCAAGTCAATTCTGAGTTTGAAGGAGATACAGAATTGGTATCTAAGGTGCGAGTGATGGCGCAGCACCCAGCCCAGGAACAGGTGGCCATCGGAGATTCGCTGACGGATTTTAACATGGCTTTGCAGGCGAACTCGGTGTTTGCGCGCGATCGGCTTGCCGAATATCTAGACGAACAGCAAAAGCCGTATACTAAATGGGATAATTTTTTTGACGTGTTGGAAAATTTATCCCAGCAATGGAATTGCAACTAAACTATTGGCCAAACAGGGCATAGGGCATAGGGCATGGGGCATGGGGCATGGGGCATGGGGCATGGGGCATGGGGCATGGGGCATGGGGCATGGGGCATGGGGCATGGGGCATAGGGCTGCGGTATGTGTATTAGACTTGAATTGCAAAAATCGGAAAACACCCTGAAATTATCTGCGTTTATCTGTGTTTATCTGTCTGACATCTGCGGTTGAAGGATCGATCGAAGACTTATGCAATCTTGTCTATTGGTAAAGTGCGCGTTGCACACCCTGCACTTAGATATGCCAGCACAATTCCTATTAACGTAAAAGGTAGATAAAAAACTGAGGATTAGTAGAGAATGAGTGAGGATGTGAGATCGGATTTAATTGTAGCAGCCAAACATTTTTACGATCGCGGTTGGATGGCTGGGACTGCTGGCAATCTTTCAGCCCGCTTACCAGACGGCAGTTTTTGGATTACTGCTAGCGGCCGCCAGAAAGGGCAGTTAACCCCTTCAGATTTTATCAGAATGAGTTCCGAAGGCGCGATCGTCGAACAACCCGTTCCAGACAGCCGCCCTTCCGCCGAAACCAGCATTCACTTAGCCGTTTACGATTGTTTTCCAGGCGCTAAAGCTTGCTATCACGTACACTCAATCGAGGCAAATTTAGTTTCTCGGCTAACAGCAGATGATTCAGTGCCTTTACCTGCGATCGAAATGCTGAAAGGTTTGGGGGTGTGGGAGGAAAACCCACAGGTGGCGATACCCCTATTTGCAAATTATTTAGAAGTGCCTAAAATAGCCAAGGAAATTTGTGAATATTTCGCCGTTTGTGTACCCTCTGTACCCGCGTTGTTAATTCGCGATCACGGCATCACAGTCTGGGCAGACTCAACCGCCGCCGCCTACAATTATGTAGAAATTGTAGAATATATTTTTCGCTACACCCTCGCAGCCAGCCAATTAAACTTAAATTTGAGATGTTAGATTGGGCCAGTCTCGGACGCAAAATCTAATATTTCTAGGGCGTGCAGAGGCGCAGCTTGCCACTAAATATCGCGTCCAACCAGTTTTTTAGTCCGGGACTTTCATTCAGTTGACAGTTGACAGTTGACAGTTGACAGCGACCTCTACGCTTAAGTCCGAGGATTGGAGTAATGAATAGTCTGATTTTAATTTCTCCCGGGCTTGGGGCTTTCAACCAATTCTTTCTGGTAACGAACTAGCAAATATCGAGAAAAGGCAAAAACATGGCTAAATATACCCGAGTTTTATCGATAGATGGAGGCGGAATTAGAGGGATTATCCCCGCGCAAATTGGAGTCACCCTAGAGTCAAAGCTACAACAAAAAAGCGGCAACTCAGATGCCAGAATAGCTGACTATTTTGATTTAATCGCCGGCACGAGTGCGGGAGGAATTTTAACCTGTCTCTATTTGTTTCCGGATGCAAAAAATTCCAGCAGGCCTCAGTGGACTGCCCAAGACGCGGTTAATTTTTCGATCGATAGTGGCATCGACTTTTTTCAAAGTTCATTTTTGAAAACACTCGAATCTCTAGACGGTTTGATAGATGAGAAATATCCGAGCGATGCATTAGAAAAATTCTGTTGGCAAAACTTCAAAGATTGCAAACTCAGCCAACTCCTGAAACCTTGTTTAATTTCCAGTTACGATGTCGAAAGGAGAAAAGCTCATTTTTTCAATCAAATAGATGCTAAAAAATATCCAGCAGCAGACTATTTTCTCAGAGATATCGCCAGAGCCACATCTGCTGCTCCCTCTTACTTTGAACTTCCCAAAATCTACTCTTTGACAAACGAATCCTATGCTTTAATTGACGGAGGAGTATTCGCCAACAATCCCGCACTTTGTGCCTATGCCGAAGTGAGAAATAAATTAAGAATTCCCGAGACTCGCTCCGACAAAGGCCCGACAGCAAAAGATATGGTAATTTTATCGCTGGGGACGGGACAAGCTCAGAAAAAATTTCCCTACGAGGAAGTGAAAAATTGGGGTAAAATTGAGTGGGTTCAGCCTTTGATTAATATCATGATGACGGGAGTTGCTGAAACTATAGATTATCAAATTATCCAAATTTTTGATGCCATTGACAAACCCAATCAATATTTGAGAATTTCTCCAGATTTAAGCCACGAACCACGACTGCCGATTGATGATGCCTCGGCAGAGAAAATATCAACTCTGGTGAGAATTGGCAAGGAGCAAGCCGAAAAGTATAATGAAGAGTTGGATAAGTTTATCGACTTGTTGCTTGCCGAGTAATCAATAGAAATTAATTCTTTGGTACGTAGTTGCGCTTCAGCGCTCTTAGCTTATATTATAAAGAGCGCGCTTTGTGCAACTGCATACCTTTTGTATAAGTTACCAACCGCAGGGCTGGCAGACTTAAAAAATATATAGCCTTTCTCAAAAAGATGAGGTATAACAGACAGCTCATATAACTACTAAACTTAGGGGGCTAAAGCCCAACAACGTACCTCATTTTTGTGATAACCGCTATATGTTGACAAATTGTGCAATAATTGCTGTACAATTGGCGAAAATCTCAGTAGTGGCAGTGCTTCGCCGTATTTGCAATTAATCGCCAGCAGTCAGTCATTGGTTAAAAATTACCAAAAGCGCGATCGACATTTAGATGAAACCTTCAAGAACAGGTGGTTTCAGCGTTTTTTAGTGACGCTGTTCCTAGGTGGCCAAGTCTTGCTGCGCCTACTCCAAGGCAAAATTGACCGCCGCAAAATCATGGAACATTTAGTCACAGTAGGCTTGGATTCTTTGCGCTCCGTGCTGCTAATAGCCTTTTTTGCAGGCATGATTTTTACTGTTCAATCCGCGAGAGAATTGATTCGGTTTGGGGCGGTTGGGGCGGTGGGAGGTGCTTTTGCAGTGGCATTTTGCCGCGAATTAGCACCAGTTTTAACGGCGGGCGTGGTGGCGGGACAAGTAGGTTCTGCCTTTGCCGCAGAGATAGGAGAAATGCAGGTGACGGAACAAATAGACGCCCTGTATATGTTGAGAACAAATCCCGTTGATTATTTGGTAGTCCCGAGGGTGATAGCTTGCTGTGTCATGTTGCCGATTTTAACAATTTTTTCGGTGGCGGTGGGGATTTTGGGCGGGTTGTTTGTGGCGGTTAATTTTTATGAGTTGGAACCTTCGGTATTTTTGGAATCGGTGCGGACTTTTTTGGGGCCTTGGGATTTAGTAACTGTGGCAATTAAGAGTGTAATTTTTGGGTTGATAATTGCGCTTGTCGGTTGCGGTTGGGGGTTGACGACGGCGGGCGGAGGGAAAGGGGTAGGCCAAGCTGCAACGGCGGCGGTTGTGACTTCTTGGGTGTTTGTTTTTGTGGCGGATTTCTTTTTATCGCTGTTGATGTTTCACGAGTTGGGAATTACGAGAAGCGGGGGGTAATTGTTGTTAGAAAACTCGGCGGTTGAAACCGCGTCTATACAGAAAACTCGGCGGTTGAAACCGCGTCTATACAAACGAAACCTGCCTCCGCAGGTTGAAGAAATAACTACATAAATTAAGTTCGTAGTGAGGACTTTAGTCCTTCTTCATGGCGCCGGAATATAAGGAGGGCGATAAACTCGAATTGCTTGAATAGGAACTGTCCCGTCTGTTTCGGGGACGATTTCGAGGATGTGTTTGGAGTTGCTCAAATTCTGAGCCAATGTTGTAGGATATTCGCGACTTGAATCTGCAATTTGTGGCGGAATGTATGAATCAACAAACATCGGCTTAACTTGCCACGAAATCTCAAAGCCTTTCGGAGTAGGCTTTTTCGAGTATTCATAGGCATTTTGCAGCCACCAGTTTCTCGGTTCGATCGCGACGCGGCCCGATTTTGAAACAAACATTTTGTCGTTGGTACCGCTGCCGTCGTAACCTGTTTGAGAACCTACTACGTCAAATTTAAACTTGGTAGCATCGCTGTTAATCTCAGTGATTGTAGCTTTCCAATCTTCGACGATGAGCGGTTTTTGATTGGATACTTGGATGATTGCTGGCCAACCGACGCCGAGAGTAATGCTGGGTCTGGTGATGCTGTAAAGTTCGGGAAATTCTGAGGGTTTTTTGCCGTCGATCGCAATTTTAGCAGAAATTGCCTTGCCGTTGAAGCTTCGATCGGCGATCGCATCTATCCGATTCCCTTCAAACTCCAAAACTAACTTGCCATTCTGCCACTTAACATCAGTGCCCACTGTATAAGTTTTGACTAAATTCTGCTGCGCTGTTTGAGGAGAACTTGGGTTGTATCGCAGGTAGGGTTTAATGAGAGCAGCTAGCAGAAAATTCCCCCAAGCGTTGAGGTGAATGCTGTCGCTCAATAGCTGTTTTGGCTGCAAGCGATTGTCTGTCAGATACCTGCGCCAAGGTGCGCGGATTTCCGCGATTTCGCAGCCGTATTTATTTGCCAACTCAGGCAACCATTTGGTAGAATGAGTGTTGTGCCATTCGTAGCCTTTGACTTCATTTTCATTGTCGTTTTTACCTGTCGGAATCCAGGTTATGTGGTCTGAATGCAAGAGTATTTCGCTAGTAGTGCGGCGGCGGACATTGGCAATTATCGCTTCGTAATCTTCCTCACCTCCGTAGACGTGGAAAATCAGCAAGTCTGGATAAAAAGGATACAAATCATGTTCGCTGGGACGGATTAAAATAGACGAGGCAAAGCCTCCGATTGCGCGATTTTCCACAATCAAATCTGCATCGGGAAATCGCTTTTTTAATTCCTGCACTACATCTTGCCACCAATCTTGCTGAGTGATGGATTGACCGTAAAATAGGATGCGTACTTGGTGGCGTTCTGTGGGAGTGCTGGTTGCAAGTAACCCCATTGTTCGTTGAATTCCCGCTCCAAAACTAGCATTATTTGCAAGAGGAGCGGGCGGGGGAAATGGGGTGGCGACGGCTATTTTTTTGAGAGCCGGAACTAACAGGAAGCTCAAACACAACAAAAGTAGCCACAAGTATCTATAAATCTGGGAGTTTATGCTATTTTTCGGCCGTTTTGCCATTGTTTGATTTTTCCGTTATCTAAAACTTACCAGAAATAATTGGTTGAAAGCCTCTCACGAGTGAGGGAGAAATTAAAATCAGACTATTCATTACTCCAATCCTCTTCCTTCTAGCTAGAGGTCGCTCTCAAACTGTCAACTGTCAACTGTCAACTGTCAACTGTTGAACCCTAACTAGCAAGAGTAGCTGTAGGCTGTGCAATGCGAACCTTCCGAGAGCTTGTATGGTAGATGAGAATGCGGACTTCACGAGTAGCTTTCGGCTGTACAGTGCGCGCCTTACGAGTTGCTTGTTGATTCTTGATTCTGCTATATTAACAAATATACTGCGACAAAAGATGATATAATATTTGCTGATTAATTGCAAGAACTCGATCGCACGTCAAATGGATTACAAAACAGCCCGCAGTTTTCTGATCGACCAAGGAACCGCCCTGGAAACCAAGAAAAATCCCGACGCCTTCCTGATGCGCCTCAAAGAAGGCCAGCCACCCGTACCGGGACAGGTGACATCGATTTTATTAGCTTTAAAAATATTGTTTGAAGGGCTTCAAGAATCTCCAATGCTCGATCGCCAATTAATCTCGGCCCTCCATTTACTCTCCGCAGACAGTTTGCTGCAATTTGAAGCAGGACGGGCCAGAGGAGTTTCTTGGCCGCCGCTGCTGAAAGAAGACTTAAATAGAATTGCGATCGGAGTCAAGAATATCTTTTCCGGAGTCTGGCAATAATTAGCTAAGTCAACTCCCGACGTTCAACAAGAGAAATTGTCAAACTCTACTCGCGAAAGCTTTCTAGGGATGCTAAAAGAGCGGGAAGTCCCGCCAGGGAGGCCGATACTAAAGCCTCATCTTTATACACTCGCGATCGGACTCTGCGGATATTTTTAGCAGCCGAGGTTGTAGAGCCTCGCATCTCCCTATTGCTGGTTTCGACTAGCCCTAAATGTCTGGTTTCTCGGTTCAGGCAAAACATAGCTGTATCCTTATTTGATCCGTAGAGCCTCCAAATTTCTCGGGGCTTGCTCAATATTTATATTGTTACTCGGATTGGTAATAGGGATGAAACCATGAAATAATTATTCACGATAGTCAGGGATCGAGTTAAACTGTATCATAACTCTTATCAAACTCCATCGCAAATCTTATTAATTTGTTACAGAAAGTGTTTGTTTAAGCCGATCGCCCGCTGCGACACAGACACTAGCGGGTGTATCTCAGTTTTGCATTTGTAGTAGTGCGAGCTTAAGAGCTCGCGTATTGTACAATACGCGAGCTCTTAAGCTCGCACTGTAAAAAAAATGCTTTTTGCAAAAATGAGATGCTCCCGACACTAGCTACATGAGACAGTCATGCCTGTCACCGCATAAAATCTCCGGCAACAGGCCTTACTGCCCCGATAACTCCCCCCCACGATCGCCAACAAACTCTTCGTAGTGATGACTTTAGTCCTAATATGCGGACTTAAGTCCGCACTACGAACCTATTTGATATAACGGGTGCATCTCTGTTTTGCATTTGTAGTGCTGTCCCCGCTCGCGTGCTATATATAGCACGCGAGCTCTTAAGCTCGCACTGTAAAAAAAAATGCTTTTTCCAAAAATGAGATGCTCCCGATATAACTCCCTAAGAACCAGCATTTGCCAATTCTTCTCGCAGCACTTTCTGGTAGACTTTCGGCAAACTTGAACTCATAGAATTGTTCTCAATTCCATATCCCAAACTCGTCCAAGTTCCCGACAGCATCCGCAAAACATCAGTTAATCTTTCCTGTCGCAACATCTCAGGAATATCGGCTTTCCAAAATTTGCGATCGCTCAACCAAGCATAAACCACAGCATCTTGATATTCCGGTTCAAAACTGTAATCTTGCCACAATACAAAATTACCAGGCTTTGGATGATAGCGCTTCGCTTTATCTTTCCAAGTTGAAGTCAAAAATTGATACCTACCCGCCGCCGTAGTACATTTGCCAACATTCGGGCCGTTAACAATCTTCACGCACCAGTCAGGATGACGGCTCAAATCTAATACATATTTTCCGCCGTAAACAACGTGATAAGGCCGAGAAACATTGGACTCGCTAGCAGAAATAGTCCGCATCAAAGCTCGAATGTAAGGATCGCCCGTTTTCATAGCCAGCGGTGGCATTTTTCTCACCTCGCTCGCAGACTGCGAAAACTGCTGATTTCCCCGCAAATTTGCTACCAAAAAAACAGCGCAGCTAATTACAGCGCCGATGACAATTATAAATCCGAGAATTTGAAGTTCCGATCGCCTCAGCAAACTTTTTTGGCGGCGGCGCAGTTTCTCGGTTTCAAATGCAGTCATTTCCATTTCGGCGATTTCGGCTAATTTTCGATCCGCCCGCATCCGCCGCACGCGAAAATCGTGTTGGTATAGCGGCGCGGCTAATAGCGTTAAACTCGATAAAGCTCCTGCCAATTTTACCAGCCAGAAATCGAATTCACCTGCGATCGCCACATTTGTGAGAGTGGAGATTCCTGCGAGCATTTGCGCCGGATCGATCGATCGCACTGACCAATAATAAATCGCCATTTGCACCAACAGCGCCAGATTGAATGCAAAAAAAATCACTACTACAGCATTCAACCCTTCTCGCAAGTGCGATCGCACTCCAGTATGCCGCCGCTTGAACTTGCGCGCCACTCGAAAGCGGCCCGGCAGCATAGTCAGCAAGGGATTGAGGATTTTGACGGCTAAAAAGTGAGCGACAAAGAACAAAGGTAACTGAATCAGCCAAGCCGCCAGCAGCAGAGCCAGAAAGCCGATATCGTCGTTGGCGAAAGGAATGCCCCTGCGAAGGACAAAACTAAAACTCTGAGCGAGAGCAAATGCCCTTAACCACGAAATCGGATAGGGGAACCAAGCTGGCCACTTGAGAGTTTTCATCATGCGGGGAAGGGGAAATTTCAATGGCGGATTGTCAAGCTCTTAAGATTTTGCCAGATTTGGCGATCGAAAAATTGGCAATTCCTCTGCGGTTTGTACTGATGGGACTTGGGCGCGGGTGCGTCAGCCGATTTGAGATTCTTCGACTTCGCTGTACAAGTTTTAGATTTTAGATACTTCGACTTCGCTGTACAAGTTTTAGATTTACCCGTAAAAAAACCCGGTTTCTTGGTTCGCTACCAGGGACTAAAGAAACCGGGTTTTTTACCTAAATTGTTGGCTGTAAATGCGTATTTTCGTAAAAAAACCCGGTTTCTGGGAACCAGTGCACCAGTCCTAATTCAATCAAACCACGCCAGCAAACAACTCCTCAAAACTCTTTTGCGGGGCCTCCGGCTTCGCCACAATCTCCACAACCTTGTTGCGAGAAGCAGGCTGAAACAGCGCCTCCACACAGACTTGAGCTACCTTACTGCGGGGAATGCTGCTTTCAAACAGTGTATCTGCACTCCTCATGACGATCGCATCTGAATTATCCTCATTTTTGAGACCGCCCGGACGGACGATCGTATAAGTCAAGCCGGATTTTTGCAAATATTCCTCCGCCTGCTTCTTCCAAACCAGAATCAGCCAAAACAGATTCAGCGGGTGAAAAAACTGAGAAACGCACAGAGAAGTCACCAGCACAAAATGCTCAATTCCCTTAGCCTTAGCTGCCTCCACCAAATTTTTAGTACCCTCCAAATCCACCTTGTAAGGCGCAGTCGGGTCAAAACCCGGGGCCGCCCCCGTCGCGCACAGCAACACCGTACTATCGCCGATCGCATCGCCCAGAGAAGTGGCATTTAATACATCGCCGGTAACTAACTCTGCCTCCGGTGGTAAAATCTGCCTCGCTGTCTCTAGATTTCGGACGAGGGCACGCACTGGAATGCCACGCTTGACTAATTCTGCGACGATTCGGCGGCCAGTCTGACCTGTCGCTCCTGCTACAAATGCTTTCATAAGTCGAGTTATGCTGTTCTAGGGTAAGTTTTGTTACTATCTATTTCTCAATTGTAGGGAGGAAACTCCCCGACCACATCCCCAACCCGACTGATTGGCGTGTATTACAGGAGAGCATGTCAGGAACCTCAGCCCCAACGGCATGAGGCTTGAAAGAGAAATCGGACAAGCCATTCTGACCAGCCTAAGTCTTAACTGACTACGTTTTTTGAGTCATGACACCCTGAGATGCTTTCGCTAGTCTCTTGCTCTGTCGCTGGTGGTTAAACAGTTTTAAGGTCACTGAAACAGTGCTGCTAGCCCAACAAGCTCAGAAAACTTTGACCGACAAGCTAACATTACCCCGAAAGGGAGGCTCAATTGAGCAAAATACTATGCGTACAGGATTGGAAGATTTGAAGCGGTAATTGTCCCGTTGAAAGTGCAATACAAAAGCACCCCGAATTAACCAATCCCAAGGCGGTAGTAAATTCAAAAATGCAAAGCCGTCCTAGAAGGACGGGGTTTCTACCCATAATTTTGATGATGAAGCAGAATTCCGCTGAATATCAAACTGTTGAAGCTTCTGACGAAAATTGCTACGCAGATGCGAGTTTCAGACAGCCCGAAAGTGCAGGTGCGGATGCAGGCGAGGAAGTTGAGCCGATTTGGTTTCACACCCACTTTGAAGACAGCATGGAGATGTACGCCGATGCTGCAACGGTGGCCGAGCATTTCAACAATCACAAGACTTGGTTTTGTCAGTGCGCTGCGCCAATGAAGGCCCAGCCGATCGGCGAAAACGGCTACGATCTATTAATCGGTCGTTTTGGGGCCTTCGGCTACCGAGTTGAAGCAAGAATTGGTTTAGAGTTGCTGCCGCCTGACGCTGAAGGCTGCTATTTGATTCAGACTATCCCGGTTCCGAATTATACCTCGCCCGGATATGAAGTGGATTTTCGATCGGCAATGAAGCTAGTCGAGATACCGTCTGACGAGTTTGCAGCCGATTGGCCTGCGTCGCAACGCGCCCAGCTACCGCCTGCGATTACCAGCGCCACCTGGAAGCTGGATTTAGCTGTAGGGGTTTGCTTTCCCAAGTTTATTCGATCGATGTCTCAACCTCTCATTGAAAAAACCGGCGATGCGCTTTTGGAAAAAATCATCAAACAAGTCAACCGCCGCTTGACATATAAAACTCAGCTTGTTTTCCATGAAAATTTAGGAATTCCCTTTCCCAAAAACCCGAAGAAACACTAACAAAAAAACGCTCGCGGTTGAAACCATAGCGGATCGAATGAAAGATGAGGTACGTTGTTGGGCTTTAGCCCTCTTTCTTAGTTGAACTGCTTATAAGCTGTCATACCTCATCTTTTTAATACCAATTTTTAACGAAATAACAGTATTCTTGTCCCCCCCCTGATTCATGGGGGGGCTAGGGGGGTGTTCGAGTGTTGCACAATTTTAGATAATTGGTATAAGAAACATTATATTATGCTTTTCACTCGCCGTCCTGCCGAGTACCCTTCAGGAAAGCTAACGCCTGCGTTTTTGTAAACCTAGTTTCAACCGCCGCCTGCGTTTCTGCGCCGCCAGCAAGGGAAGCTGACAAAGCCCTTATTTTTACTCACAGTAACGTGACAAGAAGATTTAATCGAACCAACATTAAAACCGCTGTTATTTCTAATCGCATTTCCCCTTCCTCCCTGACTCGCGACTGCCAGCAAACTGCCCTTAACCGTATTATTTTCTACAATTGCATTCTGCATCCCATTAATTTTTTGCTCAGTATCCGCATTCACATAAATCAAAGGCCAATCACCCTTAACATTAGACAATAACTTATTCCCAAAAATCCTCACATCTCGAATCCGAGGCACTTGAGAAATACCGATGTAAGAATTGCCAGTATTACCGACAATCTCCGCTTGCCGAACCGAAGTTCCGCCGCAGCAAGCATGAATCACAATTCCCCCTCCGTCATTGCTGAGAAACTCGGAATCTTTCAGTTGATGTCGGTACACTTGAAAGTCATTATCTTGTATTAAAACATTCCAGCCGGCCCATTCGATCGCCCTACTGTTAAAACTCGTATTTTTCCCAGCGACTCCCGCGCCTGTATCGTCCGTCCACCAGCGCTTGCGGGCATCATCTCGAATCGCATTATTTTTAACAACCAAGCCATTTCCCGACGCTCGGATTCCCGCCCTCATGGTATGATAAACCCAATTATCGCGAATCGCAATACCTTTGCGAAACAGACCCGGCTCAGCACTTGGTTCCGCCGCCAGCACAAAGTTTTCTTCAGATTTGCCAGCCTTGGAACGGTTGACTAAAATACCGAAATGGTTGCTGTAGTCGAATCTAACATCATATTGGGCGATCGCGCCTGTCTCGCCAGATTTTACTTGATATTCAGGTTGCTGGTAATTATCTGTTATACTATCGTTAAGTCGATTGTTGGCAATTAAGACATTAGCCAAAGCATTAACTTTGATATTAGCGACATAGGGATTGGCATATCGCTGCCACGCTGCTTGAAAATTCAGGTCTGGGACTGAGGAACTGGGTTCGGCAACGTTATTGCTGCGGAGGCCGTAAACCACAATATTTCGATTTTTACTGTAGTCGAGGTTGCTGAGCAAGTAAATTGGCGATCGGTTAATATCTAGATTAACCACACCAATATTGCTATCAGTATTAGGATTTTCAGTAAAGATTCTTTTAAAAGCCGTGCTGTTCGGACTTCCCATCCCTGAAAGTTGCGGTTCGTATTTAGGAAACACAAATTTTGTCTGAGGATTGTACAAAGTTTGTTTAGCATCTGTCATTGCGGGAGTTTCCCCTCGGATGACTACTCCCGACTTCAAATAGATACTGTCTGGAAACTCATAAGTCCCCGCTGGAAAATAGACAACTCCGCCACCGTTAGCAGCAGCAATATCTCGGGCAAAATTAAACCTGTCAATCAGAGTGCCGCCTTGGAAGTCTTGGATATTGTATGCACAAGTCCATTTAATTTCCGATGTCCAAGGATAAGATTGTTTTCCGTATCGAGAATCTATCGGATTATCCGTTGGCCCGCCGCTGGAACTTCCGCAGCCTAACAGTTGTCCGGGAAATAGCGATGATTTTGCTTTGACAATAAAGTTGTTGATATTATTGAAATTAGTTACATAAAAACTTCCGATTAACGAGACAATAAATATACCCAAAAATATATAAAACTGAACTTGAAGTGAAATTAATCTTCTTTTCTCGTTATCTTGAGAACAAGGATATCTAACAGCGGCGAAACTGAGAGTCCACCAGGCAATATGTGCGTATTGAGCGCAATCAAACCAGGTAACAGCAAAAACCAGATAAGCAATAGCAACTGCTGCAATCCCGCCAATAGAGGATTGCAGCGCTAAAGATAAATAATATCCCCAAAGTGCAATGCCACCAATCAGCCCCAAAATCCCAACTGATACAGTTGTATCGAGAATCCAATTGTGAGCTTTATAAGTAGGAATTTCTCTGGTGCTAATTTCACCTTTTATGTTAATATAGTCGTAGGTAAACTCGTTCAAGTTGACGACTCTCGGAGTTACTTGAGGATTTCTGATATATGGATAAGCAATCCCTAAGCCGTCGAATCCCCATCCAAATAACGGGCGTTTTTTGATTCCTCTGGCTGCAAGTTCCCACATGGGCGATCGGCTGGACACGACTTGTTCGATGCTCGGTTTTTGCCAGTTGAGGGGTCTGTTAAGCGTCATGATGCCCGCAGCGAGGGTGCCCATCAGGGCTATACCGGTGAGAATTTTGTAGTATTGGCGTCCCAACAAATAAGCACAGGCAACAATCAAAGCTACAATTGCACTGCGGGTAGATGTGAACAGCAGTGCAGGAACAGCTAAAATCAAAGTAATTGCAGTTAATTTAGTATTCGTAAATCTCCAAAACCAACCGAAAATCGCAGTAATTGCCGTTAACGCTAAAACTATAGCTGCGTGGCCGCGGTGGGAGTACAATCCTATGGGCTGCTGTCCTTGAAAAATGCTGCTGGCTAAGACATCGCCTCTGATTTGTTTCCCCATTGTAGCGGTGTAGTCAATCCGCCAGTCAATGATTTGGGGGAAGATACTAAGAGAAAGAATGATGCCACCAATTAGCAATCCTTGGAATTGGGAATTGATCAGTTGCGGGCGCGCGATTAAGAGCAAGCTGTTGCTGAGAGTGAAGGCGGCAATTAACAGCCAGTATAGCCAGCCATCTCCCATTTGATCTTGACCGAGAAAAGAGGTTAAGGGAAAAGGACTGTGCAGAGTGGAGATAGCTCCTATTGAGAGAAATATTGTCCAAAGTATTAGAGAAATCTTCCATTGTCTGGAAATGGTTAGGACTTTTCTTTGTTCCCACAAAAGAGCGAGATTGACTCCTACTATTAGCCAGATAATTAATACCTTGGGGGAAGTCCAGATGATGCCCCGGCTGCTTCCCCAAGGGTTGATGAGAATGATGCTGAGGGCAAACAGGATGGTGTAGAGGCTTTTCATTACTCTTTGTTTTTCCTATTTTTTAGTCTGGTAATGACAGGCAATATGGCTAGGGCAAATAGTGTTCCTAATGCGGTAGTAGGTTCGGGAACGGCTTCTACGGGGAGGGCATCGTCGTCGGTGTTTTTAGATGAAACATTTTGAGTTTTTGCAGTGAGAGTATCGTCAACATACGATAGTTGTGGGTCTTGAAGTAACTTGCTGCTGATTCCTGCCAGGTATATATCTTTCATGGTTAGCTTATGACCATTTTTGAGTGCAAAGTTCGCTGTGGAATTGTTATTTAAACCTTGATTATAAACATTTGCACTGACAGCCTGAGTAGAGTTTCCCGGCTCGCATCCACCACCACCGCTACTGGGGACACAAGGAGTGAATTTACTTGTCCAGCCCCATGACATCCCATGATAAATCTTATATTTATCCAGAGAATTAGCTGTACCTTCAAATGAAACCAAGTATAATTCAAAATTCCAGTCATGATCGTAAACGAAACTTGGTTTTGGCTCTTGTGTGGCGTTATACGGGACATCATAGAAGGTATATGAAGGCCATCCTGTTGCAGGGTTAAGCTCATTTGAATAGGATCCCGGATACCAAGGAAGTTTAGCAATTTCTGGATCGAGAGAGTCACGAGAAGGAATATCAATTAGGTCGAAATATGCAGCGGTTAAGTTATCACTAAATTTGAGTAACTGACCGCCAGTATCAGCTTTTATTCTTTGAATCCAGTGAACAGAATCGTACGCTAGTGGCTGTTGAGGGTATCCCTCATAATCTACAAAAATAGAAGCCCCTATTCCACCAGATTTAGCAGAAAAACTTGGGTCAACTTGATTTAGCTCAGCTCCGCACGAAGTTCCAGGAGTACAAGGGTAGTAAGTCTTAACATTAAAACCGCCTTCTAAATTACTACCCGGTTCAAATTGTGCAAAAGCTCCATAAGACTGTCTGAGTACATTCAAAAAATCGTCAGTTCCGCCTAACTTTATTTCTGTAATATCTTTAGTTGTAACAGTAACAGTTCCATTGATATTGAGAGCTGGAACAGCCATCGGTAAAGATGCTGATTGACTTGTTGTTTGCCCTGTAAGATAAAAAGCAAAACTTGACTTGCATGTCCGCTCTATCAGTAGAATTGTCACTAAAATCGCGAGAGAGTATTTTTGAGTTTTCATGTTGGTAATTTTTCCTTTGATAAGCTCTATTTTGCATGAAAAAGATGCTGAATGTAATGATGAGCCAAGTTTTTTCAAGGCTCTACTAATTTGATTTCTACCCAAGGAGTGGAGAAATGAACTGTTAAAGCTTTTCTTTTGGATCTGATAAATTGTCTTTTCAATCTGTCAGAATATACGATCTCGGAATGGGTATTATTGTACGTAAATCGAATCCGATAAATACCAGGTTTGAATGATACGAATGACTGAGGATCGCTACCATTGTACTTCGATATAAATAACGTGAGCTTAGTCAAATTCCACCAGCTAAAATTTCCAGACCAAAATAATGAGAAGCTTTCTCCTGGTGGAATCCATGGAAAATTCACTTGTGTAGGAAACATATAGTTCCATCTAACGAATCCTCCAGAAGTTACTTTTTTACCATTCGAGTCAATGATTTCTAGCAGAAGATTATTCTTGCTGCTGAATGTGATGGGTTCTGAAGTTTGGTTGGTAATGCGAAGACCAAGACGTATAGGTGTAGATGTGTCTGTCCGATTTTCTGGTATGTTGAATACCCGAGTTGGTAATACAGCTTCAAAGCCGATACCATTGACCTCAACTGCATTATTTTCTGTCGATCTAACTTCGGGCAATTCAGCAATCTTGCCCGTACTTGTATTTTCCGAATCCACGAACATAATTTTTCGCCATGGACTAGATAATCGACCTGTTAAAACTCCTTCCATGTGCTTAGATTCGAGGATTTTCATGTCTTCAGATGTGGTCTCTTCATCAGTATTGCTATATTTCAAGCGAATCTGAAAAGTACCCGGTTTCGGTGAAAAAACAAAAAATATTTTCGACCTATCATCTGTGACTTTTATTCCTAACACCTTCTTATTAGCAATCTTATAACTGTGCAAGAAACCTTGCCAGATTAATGTAAGATTTTGTTTGGGTGGAATTAAAGGAAAGTCGGCTTCAGTAAATGTTAGAGGTCGGAATTTAAGTATTTCAGGGAAAATAAATTCGTTATTTAACCCCAGGACTTCAGGCATTAGGCTATCCCTGCGAATTCGCACCGGTGCAGATGTGTTATTGGTGATGCAAATACCAAATTCTATGGGTGTGGGATCGCTTTCGGCGTCTTTGGGTATTCTTAACAACCGATCGGGTATTACTGTTTCAAAGGTGACGCCATTTGTTGCCACTGCATTGCGATCGGCTAAGCGAACAGATACTAATTCAGTATTTTTGCCTGCGATCGTATTTCTTGCAGCCAAGAATTCGGGAGAAGGATGAGCTACTGCTACTTCTCTAGACAGAACTAAAGCTATCAAAAATAGGAAAAAATACTTCATCATTTCGCCCCCTGAATTACCGGACAATCAGCGGAAAAACCAGAACCACACCGCCACACCAATTACCATCAGCCAAAACAACTTCCCACCACGGCCACTCGAATCCCCAGGATGTTCAACCAAAGTATACCTGTAATATCCCAACACAGGCTCACAATCATTCTTCTTCGGTGCAGTTCTCGGCCAAGTACGGGTAGATGACGGCCAACAATCCTCTGGGATACTCCGTAGTCTACCTGGTAGATAGCCGTAAGTTAAATTCAGCTTTAAACGAGGAGGTAAGTGTTCTTGAAGAGCCAGTTCTTTCTGTGTCACCTGCACAAACTCTGACTTCAGTTGCGTGGTCCGATGAGGCCCTACTGTTCGATCGCAATTGATACAAAACTGATTGCAAGTAAGCTTTTGAGGCTGAGGACAGTGAAATTTATCGCAGTAATGTTTTTCGCCGTGATGTGTTTGCGAGTAGTTCATAACTATGCCTTTCATTTCCTGATTAATGAGTTGACAGACAGACAACAACCTCAATCCTGATTTGACTATTCTTGGCTTGGACGGTCTTTGAGTCTTTTAATTAATTGACCGCGATGCCACAACCTTAAGCGGTAATTAAATAGATTGGCAATGCTTATAAAAAAAAACTATCGTAAAGCTTAAATTCGATAATTAAAACTCATATTAGTTAGTAATTTAGGCTTAATTTAAGTTAATAAAACATTGCAACCGACACAACAAAGTTCATATTTATTCACAATAGTAAAGGATTTAAAAGCTATTTTTGCTGAATATATGAGGTAATTGTAGCATTGATTACATTTTTACGTGATGCCAGCCGAAAGGTCGCACGTTTGGACAATTTACTCAAAAGCTCGATCGCACTTCTTGCACAATGGAACTCAAAAGGTCGATCGCACTTCTTGCACAATGGACACAATGGAACTCAAAAGGTCGATCGCACTTCTTGCACAATGGAACTCAAAAGGTCGATCGCACTTCTTGCACAATGGAACTCAAAAGGTCGATCGCACGTTTGGACAATTGACTCAAAAGGTCGATCGCACGTTTAGACAATTTACTCAAAAGTTAGACAATTTAGTCAAAAGGTCGATCGAAAACAGACAGACAACAACCTCAATAAATACTCTACTACTTCTGAGTTTTCCTGTTTTTGAGCTTGAGGAATATACCTAATCCGGTGAGTGCTAATAGCGTTCCTAATTCAGTCGTAGGTTCGGGAACGGCTTCAGCGGGTAGGGCATCATCGTCAGGGTTTTTAGTTTTGGAGGCTAGGGAGTTGTTATCCTCTGAGGCTAGTTCTGGGTCTTCCAATAAGTCGCCGCTGATGCCAGCTAAATCAAGTTCATTTTCGTTACTGTCGGTTGATGATAATTCTGGGTCTTCGAGCAAGTTGCCACTGATGCTAGCTAAATTGACTTGGTTTTCGTTGTTGTCTGTTGATGATGATTCTGGGTCTTCAAGTAAATCACTGCTGATGCTAGCTAAATTGACTTGGTTTTCGTTGCTGTCCGTTGATGATAGTTCTGAGTCTTCAAGTAAATCACGACTAACGCCAGCTAGGTTTGCATTGTTCAAACTATTGTCCGTTGATGATAATTCTGGGTCTTCAAGTAACTCACTGCTGATATTTGCTAGGTCTGTGGCATCGCTATCAACACCAAAAGTTGCGTAGGTGCGGGCAGCGCGAATTGGCGAACTGGGCCGCTGAAAGGGTGAGGGTGATGTAGTAGTAGTTGTTGTTGTTGTTGATGTTGAGACAACGACAGTTGATGATGTTGACCCTAGTGGAGATGTTACCCAAGGTGTAGGAGTTGGCCAGGGTGAGGGAGTCCAAGGTGAGGGAGTTGGCAAAGGTGTCGAGGTTAGTCGAGGTGATGGTGTTGGTGTTGTTGCCCATGGTGCAGGCGTAGGCCAAGGTGATGGAGTCCAAGCTGAGGGTGTTGGCGTTGGTGATGAAGTCCAAGCTGAGGGTGTAGGAGTTCGTGATGGAGTCCAAGCTGAGGGTACTGGTGCAGGCCCGGGTGTTGGTGCAGGTGATACTAATATTATTGTTGATGGTGTTGGTGACGGGCTTGGTGCAGGTGCTGGACGCGGGGTTGGCAAAGGTGACGGGGTTGGTCGTGGTGTTGGTGATGGTGTTGGTTTTGGCGTTGGCGATACTGCCACGCAACCGATACCACCGCCACCGCTGCTGCTATTGGCGACAATGGTGCTGCCACTTTTTGTCAACATATTTGGTGGACAAAGTTCAAGTGGAGTTTCGGGTGTTTGAGTGGGCTTTGGAATGAAAGCTGGAACGCGAACTGGTTGACCTTTAGGAAAATACTGGTATGTCCAACCCCATCTGACCCCATTATAAATCGTGACTTCTCTTGGCTTGGATGGATTGGCTTCAGCTAGGTAAAGTTCCCCAATCCAGTAAAAATTGCGATTTAAATATCTACGTCTATACGGGTTATCCACAAATAAACCATCTGGTCGTAAGTTTCTACCTGAAATACCATAGTAGGGATGTGGGGAATTTATTCCTCTCTCATTACGAAGGATGTTATCGATATAGCTTTTGCTTTGACCAAACACTCCTAATCCTTGACGCGGATGGTTAGTGATAACTCGCTGGATCCAGTAAAGGTTTTTATTTTGATTAGGGTGGGGATCGGATGCCAGTGGATTGTAAGTTAAAGCCATTGGAGATCCCACTCCATATTTTTGTTTAAGGTCATCTGGGAAAATAGCCTCCCGAGGGCAAGTATCTTCAGTACCACAGGCGTAACGAATCTTGATATTAAAACTTCCTTGTAAATCGCGCCCACGTTTAAAACTCCACGGATTTTTTGAGAGGTTGGTGTAAATTTTTAAGTCATTTAATAGTCCTTTTGTCCCTCCCCGTTCTATTTCGGTAACAAATCTTGTAGACTTTGTAAGATTAAGAGTATCGTCGGGATCGAGGACTCTTAAAAGTGTAAGACCTGTGCCACCATCTTTCAACTTAGACAGGGCAAAACTATCCATCTGGCTAGCGCTTTGCGTGAGAGTAAAGGCATTACTTGATTGACAAAAAAGCGTACCTATCAAGGTGGTTGATGATAATACAAATACAAATTTTATGAATTGCATTGTTTTTACCTCTTTTGCTAACTTTCTCAAAATCAATAGTCACAGCGATTCACCATTCAAGGCGGAGTTAAGTGGAATTCAACAAAGGGAGTGTCTACCCGTCCAGTCCAAACTTTTTTCATTATTTCTATTAGCCAATCTTCCAGTGGATCCCCTATAAAATCTGTCTTATGTGTGGAATCCATCGTACTTTCATACCGGAACCGAAGCTGATATATACCTGGTTTGAGTGAGTCAAAAGAGCACCAGCCACCATATTCGTTAGAGAAACCAAGCGAAAATTGGTCGAGCTTCCTCCAGTAGAGACTGGTACTTGGAAAGAATGTTGCGCTTTTTCCAGGTGTGACTAACAAAAAATCAGATTTTTCAAGTTGCCATCTCGTCCAGTCGTTATTATAGCCTCCCCGAAGTACCTGACCATCTGGCGTTACCAAATCAGGGGTAAAAGTGCCATAAAAGCTGAAGTAAAATGGAGTTAACGTGTTATTGGTAATCCGCATCCCAATCTGTGAATAATTTTCTGGCTTGGGACTCTTGTTTCTATTTATCACGGTCAAAAACGGCTTCGGTATGAAAGTTTCAAAACGAATTCCATCTACTTCCACTACGTTTTTATGATCTTCAACAGGTGTCAGCAAGCGAAAATTAGCGAAGGGAGTTGTCAACTCACCTGTCCCAGTTACTTCTATTATCGTTTCTTCTATTATCGTTTCTTGTCCAGTCTGAAGAAAAGCAAAAGTGAGCGGATTGAAGTATGATATCGTCCCAGTAGGGTTTTCATAAATGAATCGAATCTGATATTCCCCAGGCCCCACAGTATCAAAAGACCAAGATTTATCGAGGTCTATAGGCAGTTCATCGTAGGTAGCACGATGTAATATCAGTTGCAGTACATTATTTTGCCAAGACAGTCTTCCTTCCAGAGATGTGACTGTTTGCTCTCCAACCCCAATTAACTTCCCACTATATTCACTGCTGCTAACTTGCGTGTTTATCGGTTCTTTTCGATGCAGTGCTTGACCATCTGGGCCGATGATTTCTGGGATTAAGGCATCATACAATATGAAAGGAATCGGGGTTTGTGTAGGATTGGTAATGCTGACAGTGAAGCTCAAGGGAGCAGTAGCACCGGGCTTGTTTTCGGGGATAGCTAGTGCAATAATTTGTGGCTCTTTAATTCCCAGTTGGAGGCCAGATTGTTTAATATTATTGCTGTTATTCGATTCTTGAGATGTCATATTTTGAACCCTTCCAAGTCTTGAGTGTTTATTGCCAACTGCTTCTATACTGGCATAAGTTATTACCACGATCGCAGAAATTACTAAAGCCAATAAAAATCGGAAAAAATACTTCATCGCTCGCCCTCTGAATTAGCGCACAATCAGCGGAAAAACTAGAACCACACCGTCGCAGCAATTACCATCAGCCAAAACAACTTCCCCAATCCCATATCTATCTCCGTTCTGCTTTCTCGATTCTTATCTATTTTGTAAATAGATTCAGGCTGATAAAACCTTGTAGCACCGGGATTTGGGGGAATAATATTAAAAGCAATACTTGCTTTGCCCGTCAATCCAACTATCAAGAATGATGTTAACAAAACTTGGGGATATTGTCGAAATAACATGGGTTTTGACTCCTAGAGGTATGAGGTTTAAAAGAAATATCAGCTTTTAAGGATAATTAGATGAAATAGGCTCTTTCACTTTAAGCTCAATTCAAGAACGCACTAAGCGAAAGTCTACAAAGGGAGTTGATATTTGACCGCTCCAGATATCTAAAGTCGTGTATGTTTCTACAGACTCGTATATTTTAACCATTGTTTGATCGCTCCTATATGTAAACCTAACTTGGTATGTTTCTAGAGTTAGAGGTTCAAAAACCCATATGCCACCATTTCCGGTAGGAGTCTTAAGTCCAAACTGCTCTTCCCAAAGCCCAAAAATTTCTGCTTCGGGAAAAAAGGTAATATCCTCTCCGGGCATAACGGAAAGAACATCAGAATTAGAGGGCCCGCTAAGGCTAATCCACTCACCTCCGAATGGAATTAGTCCATCTACTCCCATAATTTCTAGAAATAAGGTGAAATAAAAGCTAAATCTAAGGGGAGTAGATGTATTATTGGTAATCCGAATACCAATCTGCACGGGGATTATAAAGGAGGAGTAGTAAATTGATATAGGTGATAAAAATTTCATTAGGTACAGAAGTTTATGTATTAAATTGTTTTTGGGTATGCTTAAAACTCGCTCTGGTACTAAAATTTCAAAGCGAACACCATCCATTTCCACAGCATTGCTGTCTGCTTCTACTGGTTGAACCAAGCGAAGATTTACAAAAGGACTAATCAATAGTTCTGACTCGCTCTCTTCTACATTTGTTATTTCGAGAGGAGCTATCTCAGGTATTACTCTGTTTGCACAGTTGTGTTGATAGATAAACCTAATTTGATAATTTCCGGGCAATAGTGGCTCAAACAACCAGAAATTGTGAAGTTTTATCGACCCGAAAAATTCGTTGAACTTAGTAGAAATTTTCAGTGCAAGTAAGTTATTTTCCCAGGCAAGACTTGCGTCGATCGTGATAGTTTTGGATTCTCTAGGCTCAACTAACATATAATTAATTTCTCTGGTTTCGTAGCACTCCTGCGATAAGTTTAAGTTCGATATAAATTCAGTCAATCTGCCCGCCCATCCTGTTCTATATCTGTTCGGTTGAACTTCAGATTCTGGCTTTTCGTTAACTAATTGCCGCTGTAAGGCTTGACCCTCGGATGTTACAATTTCTGGAATCAAGGTTCCAGAGAGGTTGAAGTGGAAAGACATTGAAGTGTTATTGGTAATATGAATATATAATTCTATAGGAGGCGTGATGCCCGCTCTGTTTTCAGGGATGGTGAGCGCCGTAGGGTCAGGCAGCATAATTTCCATATTAATGCCACTTACTTCAATTGCGTTGTTGTCACTGAATTGTTCTGATGTCATGTTGGTTAACCTTTTGATTTTTAGAGATGAAGGATATCAATACTGATGAATTGCAACGGATTGAGAGAAGTAGCACCGGGCTTGTTTTCGGGGATAGCTAGTGCAATAATTTGTGGCTCTCTGATTTCCAGTAGGAGACCAGATTGTTTGATTTTATTGCTGTTATTCGCTCCTTGAGATGTCATATAGCATTTCTCAAAAAGATGAGGTATAACTGACAGCCCACACAACCCTTAAACTAATAGGGCCCAAGCCCAACAACGTACCTCATCTTTCTGAGAACTGCTATATTTTGAACCATTCCAAGTTTTGAGTGTTCATTGCCAACTGCTTTTATACTGGCATAGGTTATTACCACGATCGCAGAAATTACTAAAGCCAATAAAAACCGCAAAAGATACTTCATCGCTCTCTGGATTATCAAATAATCAGCGAAAAAACCAGAACCACACCGCCGCACCAATTACCATCAGCCAAAACAATTTACCGCCACTTCCTGAATCTGACGACCCAGTTAGCAAAACATACCTGTAATACCCCAGAACTTGCCCAGATTCGTTCTCAAGAGGCACAGAATTATCTCGACCATCCCAATAATTTCGGGGAGGATATTGCTGTTGATAATCCGAAATACTTTGCCAAGGAACTCGGGATGTTGGGCAATAATTGTGAGGAATATTCTGCTTGGTATTCGGTGGATAACTGTAGCATAGCTGCTGTCGGAAATGCAGTGATAAGCGCTCTCTTTGAGCCAGTTCCTTTTTAGTAATCGGCACAAACTCCGACTTCAAGTCGAAAACAGGGCGCGGGCCAACTTGGCTACAGCAATTACCACAAAACTGATTGTGAGTAAGGTTTGATGGTGTAGAGCAATTAGATTTGTCGCAGTAATGTTTTTCACTACCCTGTTGTTGTCGGTACATAATTCCTCCTGATTAGTGCAGGCGCGAGTGAATATTGCTAACAATATTCCTTCCCCTGCCTTCCTTCAAATACGGGACTTTCTGCAAACCAACTACAACCACAACACCCGATCGATTGCCACAAACCCAATGAATCTTTAAACAACAGTGGCTTTCGATCTTAACAATCAACCAAACAATGTCTCTGATACAAATGAACGAAGAGATTGATATCAATAGTCACAAACTTAAGCGATGAATGAGAAGCTTGTCAACAGTTATTAGAATTATATTACAATAACTATGTTGTGATAAAAAAAAACTTATAGCGGTTCTCAGAAAGATGAGGTATGACTGACAGCTTATATAACCACTAAACAAAGAGGGCTGAAGCCCAACTACGTACCTCACCTTTTTGAGAAGTGCTATATATTAACTCCCAGGCTTAATTAAAATTCAGAAAACATTGCAAATTCATGAATAAAGTTCATATTTATTCATAAAATTAAGAGTGTTAGGGTCGATCGCACTTCTTGCACAATGGAACTCAAAAGGTCGATCGCACTTATTACACAATTTACTCAAAAGGTCGATCGCAGATTTAGACAATTTACTCAAAAGTTAGACAATTTACTCAAAAGGTCGATCGCACGTTTAGACAATCCAAGTCGAAAACCCGCTCCCCTCGCCCCTCGGCAACCAGCAAGTGTCTCAGATCACAAGGCCGGTCGTAGCGAAGCGGGGCGTAAGCCATCGCCCTCACTGCCCAAAAACCTAAAAATATGTCAAATTAAGTAAGGGGTTATAAAATAACTCTTGCCATATCCGTAGACAGTTATGACAACAAAACTAAGAGCTACAGACACAGACAAAATGGAGATAGACTTGCAGCAGTTCAGGGCAGACCAAGAACTGATTCTCAACCAAGTAGATAATGCGATCGCTCTTTTCGACTCGTCTGACAGCTTAGTTTTGTTTAACAAAAAATTGGCCGAGACTTGGGGACTGTCCCCAGAATGGCTGGCAACCAAGCCTAAGTGCGACTTGTTGTTTGCCGAAATTGTCGATCGCGGTTACTTGTCGCTTCAGCAGTGGGAAGAGTTTCAGCAAGCACTGCAAACATCTCAGGATGAAAGTTTATCATTTTATTTCGAGCAATCCAATGCCGTTTGTTTGGAAGTCTTCGCCACAATTACCAACAGCGGCGGGCGGCTGTTTACCTTTCGAGACGTTACCGTATACCAAAACTCCCAAGCTAGTTTGAATGCAGAAGTCAGGCGCCTGACATTTCTTTTAGGCTTAACTGAACGCCTGCAAAACTCTCACAGTTTGCAAGAAATAGGTCAGTTTGCCCTCAGCTATCTGGTAGAAGCGACGAATGCTGCTTTCGGAGACGTAAAAGTGATTAGCGGTAAGGGAAAAGACAGGCAAGCGGCGGCGATTTCCAACCAAGTTTCTACTCAATTTCTGGCTAGTTACGGGGAACCAGTCGCCGCTGGAATGCAAGAATTGCTCGACAAAGGTATTCCCTACGGCACCGGTTTGCTGTGGGAAGTGGTGGAAACTGGTAAAGCTTTGTTTGTCGATGATTATGCCGAACATCCCAATGCTGTGCCGCAATTTCGGCATCCGGGAATCGGACAATTGGGCATTTTTCCGATCGCATCTACTGACGGCACAATCATCGGAGTGTTGACGCTGGAGTCGCGCAACGTCAAAAAACTGCAAGCTTCCCTCCACCAAGAAGTGCTCACGGCTGCTTGTCGGACTCTGGGGGCCGCAATCCAGCGGGCTCAGACACAAGAAAACCTCCGCCAAGTTAACGAACAATTAGAGTATTCTTCTCAGTTAAAATCCGAGTTTTTAGCCTCGATGTCCCACGAATTGCGGACGCCTCTCAACAGCATTCTCGGATTTTCTGACTTGCTGCTGCGCCAAACATCCGGCCAGTTGAGCGATCGACAAGTTAACTATGTAGAACTGATCGAAAAAAGCGGTCAGCACTTGTTGCAGCTAATTAACGATATTCTCGATCTTTCTAAAATTGAAGCAGGAAAAGTAGAACTCAATTTACTGCCTGTTCGCGTTCACGAACTCGCCACAGACTGTCTGAAAATGATTCAGCCGCGGGCAGATAAAAAGCGAATTGCTTTGTCTTTAGAACTCGACTACCGCATTACTAAAGTTTTGCTCGACGAACGGCGAGTGCGACAAATTGTGATTAATTTACTTTCCAATGCTATCAAATTTACCCCCGAACGGGGACAAGTTAAACTTAGCGGGCGTCTGGCCTACGGCAATGAAATTAATGGCGATTACCGCCCTGATTGTTCTCCTGTAAATGCCAGCACTCCCTACTTTTGTCTTGAGGTGAAAGACTCGGGTATCGGCATTCCTCAGGATCGCTGGCACTTGCTATTTCGACCTTTTCAACAGGTGGATTCTTCCCTGACTAGGCGCCACGAAGGTACAGGTTTGGGTTTGGCTTTGACTAAGCGTCTGGCGGAATTGCACGGCGGAACTGTTTCTTTTCAATCTATTTGCGATCGCGGCAGTTTGTTCCGCGTTTGGCTGCCTTTGACGGAGATGCGTCAAGAGTTGGGCAGCTTTGCTGCTTGTGCTTTGGATGCTAAGTTAGTTCCTGCTTCTGCGATCGCATTACCACTTGGCAGCAAGCGGATTCTGGTGGTGGAAGACCAACCTTTTAACCAAATGTTAATTTCAGAGGTGATGGAATTGGAGGGCTACGGGGTAGAGATTATCGCGGATGGTTCGTCAATGCTCGATCGCATCCTTGCCGCCTCTACTGCGCCCGAGTTGCTGCCGGATTTGATCTTGATGGACATTCAGTTACCCGATGTTGATGGGTTTGAGTTGATGCGCCGAGTGAAAGCAAATCCTGTCTGGGAGTCGGTACCGATGATTGCGGTGACGGCGATGGCGATGGCTGGTGACTGCGATCGATGTTTGGAGGCTGGCGCTTCTGCTTATTTGAGCAAGCCGCTGGATCTGAATTTGGCGATCGCTACAGTCCGTTCTTTTCTCAACTAACAATAATTATTTGCAGTTCCAGCAGTGCCATTTATTACAATTTATAAGTGAAAACGTTAGACTCAATAGTAGATAAATTTCTATAGGACTTGCGCGCACTTGCCTCAGAAACCCGGTTCCTGCCAAAAATATCGAGTTTAATAACTAGAAATATACGAATCAACCAGGTTTCGAGCATCTACACGCGCCAGTCCCGAGCTAAATTCAATATACATCATATTCCATGTCAAACAAGTCGCCCTGCATCATGTTGGTTGATGACGAGCCAGCTAATCTAATTTTACTGGAAGAGTTATTGCAAATGAAAGGATACGCCACAGTATCAGCGCGATCGGGCGATGAAGCCCTCTCCCTCGCCCGCGCATCTCGACCGGATTTAATTTTACTAGATATTATGATGCCGGATATGGACGGTTTTGATGTGTGCGAGATCCTGCGGAATGATACGGCTTTGCAAACTGTACCGGTAATTTTTTTGACTGCTCTCGATGACGATACCTCTCGCCTCAGAGGGTTAGAAATTATGGCCGACGATTATTTAACCAAGCCTTTTAACAGTCGCTTGCTGCTGGCGAAAGTTGAAAATATTTTGCAGTTGAGCCAAATGCGATCGCAAGTTGTGTCTTCCCAATTCAACCAGCAGGTAAAAGAGCAAAGCAAGCGCCAAATTGCCGCCGCCTGGGAGGCCAACGAATATCTTTCCGAAAAATTTCACCTATTTGTCCCGGAACAGCTTCTCGAACGAATTGCGCCCCAAGGGATAGAATCAATTCAGTTGGGCAATGTCACAGAAGAAGAGCTGACTATTTTATTTTGCGACATTCGCGGGTTTACGGCGATCGCAGAATCTCAAGAAGCACGCGAAACCTTTGAATGGTTGAATGCTTTTTTTACGAAAATGAACGATTGCATCACCTCCCACGGCGGGTTTATTGACAAATACCTCGGCGATGCCATCATGGCAGTATTTGACCAGCCGCATTCTCACGCTATAAATGCGATCGAAGCCGCAGTAGCCATGCAAGAAAGTTTGCATGAATTTAATGTCGAGCGCCACAAATACAATTTAGAATATCCCGTCAATATTGGTACGGGAATTAACACGGGTATCGGCATGATCGGCACCTTGGGTTCCGATCGCCGGATGGACTCTACAGTCATCGGCGATGTGGTAAATACAGCTTCTCGGTTAGAAAATTTAACTAAAATATACGGTTGCCAAATAATTGTTAGCGAAAATGCGATCGTTCATGCGAGAGAATTTCTAAATAGCATAAGTCCGAACTCAAGCTCAAAAGAAAGTTTATTATTAAAGTGCGACTTGGAAGTGGAAACACCGGAGAATATGATTTCCACTTCTCACGCGACAGCAGCCGACAGTCATTCGCCAAGCAACAATTATTATTATCGCTGGATCGATCGAGTAACCCCGCGCGGCAAGCAGCAAGCTATTGAAATCTACGAAATCTGGCCAGCATCCAGTCCCGACTCTGAAGCCAAGCAGCTTACCCAGGCTTTATTTGACAAAGGAATTCAAGGATGGCAATCCGAAAGATTTGTCGCCGCCTTGGGATATTTTCAGCAACTAATCGAACAAAACCCTGCTGATACAGTGACCCGTTTTTATATAGAAAAATGCCAAGAAAAACTAGGTCTTATACCTGCCAATATCAGCTCCGAAATGAGATGTAGTTGCGCTTCAGCGCTCTTTCATAGAAGGTACGTAGTTGCGCTTCAGCGCTCTTTCATAGAAGGTACGTAGTTGCGCTTCAGCGCTCTTTCATAGATCGAAGAGCACCCAATCGCAACTACGTACTTAAAAACTAACTCCATAAGAGTGGCTGTTACATCCTGGACTGATCCTAATTTGATCGCACATCAAACCGCCGTCAAAACCTGCTCTCTCAACTTCCCAATCAACTCATTAACCCCGCCAGAATTCAAACGATAACTCAAAGGATGACCAATCAAATAAGCCGAACTTTGAAACAAAACATCAATTTCCACCAAACCATTTTCCCGCAAAGTTTTGCCAGTCGAAACCAAATCCACAATCGCCTCCGACATACCCGTAATCGGCCCCAACTCCACAGAACCGTAAAGCGGCACAATTTCCACCGGCAAATTCAAATTATGAAAATATTCCCTTGCACAGTGTACGAACTTAGAAGCAACTCTACCGTGAGGAGGCAAATCCACACTGCGTCTGTAAGAACTAGATTCCTTCACCGCCACCGACAGCCGACACTTGCCAAATTGTAAATCAATTAAATTTGCAACTTTCGGAGTTTTTTCCCGCAAAACATCATAACCCGCAACGCCCAAATCAGCTTGACCGTATTCCACATAAACCGGCACATCGTGCGTCCTTACTAGCAAAGCTTTTGCCGTTCCGGTAGTGTCATAAATTTGAAGTTGGCGGTTAGAGGAATCGAGAAAAGCACTGAAGTCTAATCCAACGGATTTAAACAGTCGAATGCTATCTCCTAACAGTCCGCCTTTGGGAAGTGCTACGGTAATCATATTGATTTGCGATTGTAAATTGCTTAATTTGGGATGCGGAATCGGCGCTGCCCGAGCGGAAACAGCTTTTTCCTCAACCACAATAGCACAAATTGTTCAAATATCAAAATAAGTTCAGGTATTGCTAATAATTGTGTTTGTGTATAATATATTGTATTGAGGCTGAGTTAAATCGAATTTTCTTAAGGATTGTCTGCTAAATAGATGATAGCTGAAAGTAAAACTATGACCAAATTGACTCTGGTAATCGGCAACAAAAATTATTCGTCTTGGTCGCTGCGTCCTTGGCTGGCGATGAAACAAGCTGGAATAGATTTTGCCGAAGTGAGAATCCCCCTAGACGGGCCGACAACCCATGGGGAAATTCGGCGCTATTCTCCTTCGGGAAAGGTGCCAGTTTTAATTGATGGCGACTTGAAAGTGTGGGAATCTTTAGCAATTTGCGAGTATGTTGCAGAACGCTTTGCAAATGATTTATGGCCGGCGGATGTAGCGCAACGGGCGATCGCCCGTTCCATCTGTGCCGAAATGCACGCAGGCTTCCAAAATCTCCGCGAAAATATGCCGATGGACTGTCGCAACCGCTATCCGGGAGAAGGAATGACGCCCGGTGTCGAAGCAGAGATCGATCGCATCTTGGCAATTTGGCGCGAATGCCGCCAAAAATTCGGCACCAGTGGCGATATGCTGTTCGGAAAATTCACAATTGCTGACGCCATGTTTGCCCCCGTTGTCATGCGTTTTGTCACCTACGAAGTCAAATTAGCTCCCGAAGCAAAAGCTTATGCTGATGCGCTTTTGGCACTGCCTGCAATGCAGGAATGGCTAGCAGCAGCTTGCAGCGAATCGGAAAGTATTCCACATCTTAAAATCTAGCAAAAATCAGTTTGCTTAACCTAAAATCTCCTACCAAAAATCTCATAGTTAAAATCAGGATGCGGATTCTTTTAGTTGATGATGAAGTTGAGTTGACTGACCCTTTGAGTCGAGTTTTAAGCCGCGAAGGTTATACAGTTGATGTCGCATTTGACGGCGCAACTGGCAGCAATTTAGCAATGCAGGGAAATTACGATTTGCTAATTTTGGATTGGATGCTGCCGAGACAAACCGGATTAGCAATTTGTCAGCAATTGCGATCGCAAGGACGGAATACACCAGTCCTATTTCTCACCGCCAAAGACACCCTAGACGATCGCGTACAAGGACTCGACGCAGGCGCAGACGACTATCTAGTCAAGCCATTTGAACTGCGAGAGCTCCTAGCCAGAGTCCGCGCCCTACTGCGCCGCCCCCCTACTTTTGACCCCGAAGTGGCTGTCGGGCGCCTGCAAGTTGCAGATTTACAGCTAGACTACGACAATCAAATAGCCTATCGGGGCGATCGAACAATTGACCTATCAGAAAAAGAATGTCAACTATTAGAATACCTAATGCGACATCCCGGTCAAATACTAACACACGAACAAATCCACCAATACCTGTGGAGTGAAGCCGAAAAACCCAGCAGCAACGTATTAGCAGCTCAAATTCGCCTCCTGCGCCGCAAAATAGAAGCACCCGGTGAATCCGTCCTAATTCACACCGTCTACGGCAGAGGCTATCGCTTTGCAGAAGCCAGTTAATAATAGGAATTGCGCCAAAAATCTTCTAGGGTTCGCAGTCCGCCCATTCCGGATATATAATGCTTTTTGCCAAACTGAGATGCTCCCGCGAGGAACGAAGCAATCGCCAAGACTAAGATTGCTTCGTTCCTCGCAATGACACTTATGATTGGTTGTACAGCTTATTGAGAAGCGCTATATAACGTTATCTGTTTTCCGAAAAACAGGGCTATTATTATCCAAGCATCATCCATTTTTGGTAAAGATTACACCCTAAACCAATCCCTACGGATCTTGACAAACCAAAGTAATTACTGTCACCTCCGGCGGACAAAATAACCTCCCCGGCGCATAAGTACCCAAACCGCGATTCACGTACAACCAATTACTCCCAACCCGATGCAAACCGCTAGCCCATTCCCAGTGACGAACTACTCGATCGCAAGCCGACACAAAAGGAACAAATTTTCGGATTCCTTCAGGAATCAAATAACCAATTTTTCTCACCCAAGCATACAAAGGCCCGATACCAGGAATCACAATTTGACCCCCATGAGTGTGTCCCGAAAACTGCAAATCAATCCGCCACTGTTGCAGATTTTCAGCAGTATCAGGATTGTGAGACAATACAATCCGAGGAATCGCCGGATTGATTGATGCCATTAGAGGCGCAGGTGCAAAATCGCCAGACCAAAAATCTGCAAACCCAACTAAAGCCAATTCAGACCCCAAAGGATAAATCGCTTCATTGTACAAAACCCGAATACCTGCGTTATTCAAAGCATTAGCAACCTTAATTTTTGCCCCTGGATAATAGTGATCGTGATTGCCCAAAACAGCGTAAATTCCCACCCGACTTTGCAAATTTTTCAATCGCTGCACCAAGCCGTAAATAGGCGCCGGATCGTAGGTAATAAAATCTCCGGTTAAAAAAATTAAGTCTGGTTCCGCTTCATTAGCCGCCACAATCGCCTCTTCTAGCAACCATTCCGACAGCCGCTCCCCGTCATAGTGAAAGTCCGTAAGCTGTACAATTTTAGTACCCGATAGATTTGCTGGAAGATTTGCGATCGGTATTGTTAAACAGTCTACTCGCAGTTTCCCAGTTAATAACCTGTGCATAAATATAAGGTTTATTGAGAGAGCGCAACCTCTAGCTTAGCAAATAAACAGACAATACTGCAAAACTAGATGTTTTTCCCTCTTTTTTCTGCCATCTGACTAATAACTACTAACTGATGACTAATGACTAAGAAATCAGGACACGGCTAAGAAATCAGGACACGGCAGTGCCGTTTCCCTACAATTGATCGCGGTAGGGAAACGGCACTGCCGTGTCCGACCTATCTGACTAATGACTAATGTTCGCGAGCTCTTAAGCTCGCACTATGACTAATAACTAATGTTCGCGAGCTCTTAAGCTCGCACTATGACTAATGACTAATGACTAATAACCAATAACTTTATTTTTGATAAATCACCTCAAAAGTTTCGATAGCTTTTTTCTTACCTTTAACTATCACAGAGCCAATTTTCCTAAATTCAAATATATCTTGAGTAGCGCTGTAAACACTGTCGCTGACCAAAATTTGTCCTCCCTCAGCCATTGACTGCAACCTAGATGCAATATTCACCTCATCCCCTATGGCAGTATAATCCATGTGCTGCGGCGAACCAATATTACCAACAACTACCTCCCCCGAACTAATCCCAATACCAGTCAGAAAATTATCCGTAATCCAAGGAACCGACATCCTCCCAATCCGTCGCTGCATATCGATCGCAGTTTCGATCGCCTTCCTTTCGCGATCGGCCACCTCCGAAGGCGCCCCAAACATTGCTACAATCATATCTCCCACAAACTTATTCACAGTACCTTCATGACTAAAAATTACCTCTACCATCTCCGTGAAATACTCATTTAAATACATCACTATTTTCTCAGCAGGCAGCTCCTCACACTTAGTAGTAAAATCTCTAATATCCGAAAAAAGCACCGTTAAATTGCGCTTAGTTGGATTTAGAGAAATATCTCCTTTAGCTTCGATAACTGCTCGCACCACCTGGGGAGAAAGGTATCTTTCCAAATTATTTTTAATTCGTTCTTCCTTCAATTTACTTTCATGTAAAAGCGCATTCTCGATCGCCGCGGCCGCTTGCGATGCCAAAGCCGTAAATAATTTTAAATCCTGTGCCGTATAGTTTACAAGTTCGTTATGACTAATATTGATAACGCCGATTGTACCGTTCTGAGTTGTTAGAGGTGCACAAATCATAGAACGCATCTCATTGTCTCCCATAACATATCTCGGATCGGACAATA
This sequence comes from Microcoleus sp. PH2017_28_MFU_U_A, assembly GCF_020738035.1. Taxonomy (NCBI): domain Bacteria; kingdom Bacillati; phylum Cyanobacteriota; class Cyanophyceae; order Oscillatoriales; family Microcoleaceae; genus Microcoleus; species Microcoleus sp. PH2017_28_MFU_U_A. Next base: position 5,702 of record NZ_JAEQCX010000124.1, on the reverse strand, counting down.
CATCATTGACTATTTCAGCTTTACCAGAAACAAAAATATGACCTGCTATCCCCATATTGGAACCGATTTTTGTTTTATGGTTGTACTCTTTACCCCTAGCAGAAACAATCTCCAGTTTTCCTGTCTTTTCATTCATTAGCATCACTGAAATATTGGTAGACTCAATCAACTTTTTCGCTTCAGTTACCACCAATTGACTGACTTCAGCCACACCCAAACAAGTAGCTATTTTGCTTGAAAAATCGTACAAAAAATTAACTTCTTCGTACTTATCTAAAGTATCAACAGCCAGAGTTCTTATATCCAAGTCGGCGCTGGCAGCATAACTCAGCATATCGGCAATAAATGCTGCTTTTTGACTTCCTGTTACGTAACCGATAACTTCATCGGCTAGGATGATAGGATAAGTATTGAAGTAGGTCTGACAATCTTCGCCCAATAAAATAGCCCCTTCAACATTCCGAATAGCCATCGGAGCGTCTAAAACACCGAGCGCGCCCTCAATAACCACCCGCAAATCTCTCTTAGAAATCAATTTTTTGAGATTGATACGAACCATTTACTTTGCTATTAATCATGAGTGAGCGATCTATCGTTATTCATTCGTTTGTAACCAGTCAGCCAATTTGAGGATAGAGATTTTAGATTTTAGATTTACAAGGGCAGATAACTCTGGGAGCTTGAAACTTAGTCTAAAATTTTTGGAGCATCCACGACTATAGCCGGGGGATTGTATCCGTTTTTGGGCAGGCTAGCAACCACCAAAAACCAAAAAATATTCTTGTGAATTGATTGTATACCTCTCGCTACATCTGTGCCGTCAAACCCAGAATTTCCCTAGCTTTGACCAGCACTTCTTTCGGGCGAAAAGGTTTAGTCATATAAAGATTTGCCCCCACAGCCATACCGCTTTGCTTATCATATTCTTGTCCCTTAGCTGTCAACATAATAATGTAAACGTCCTCCATACCTAGTTCATTTTTAACCGTATTGCATACCTCTAACCCGCTCATTTTCGGCATCATCACATCGAGAAAAACCAAATCCGGCTTTTCTTCCTTAATTCTGTTCAACGCCTCAACTCCATCTCTCGCAGTCAGCAACTCTACATCATCCTCATCTTCCAACTTTTCTAGAGCCTGCTCCATCAAAATCAGAATATTCGGTTCGTCATCCACAATTAAAACTTTTTTCACAACAATTTCCCATGAATGTGTTTGCTCAGCCCGTTATCCTCTACAATATCTCCCAAAACAATTATGGAGACTTTTTCCAAGCCCTTAGTAAGGCGCAATTTTTTGACTAATTCTTGCTCTTGAGATAAGGCTTCGTCAATAATAATTAAATCCAGCTCGATCGCTCTCACTCGATCCAGGCATTCTGTAACATCAGATGCCTCCATCACATTATATCCCTGAAAAAGCAACGCAGCCGACAAAATTTTGAAAGTAGAAGCATTGTTAACAACGACCAACACCGTCTTATTAGACATCCCTTGTCGCAGCAGCAAGCCGATCTCCTTTAACAGTCCCGCTATATTTATAGGCTTGGTAAAATACCTGTCAACTCCCAAACGCCAGCCCCTGTCTCTGTCTTGAATTAGAGACACGATGATAATCGGAATCCCCCGAGTTTCTGGGTCATTTTTGAGAACTGCCGCCACATCAAAACCGTCGATGTGAGGCATCATTACATCTAAAATAATCAGATCCGGTTTGACTGCTTTAGCCTGAGAAATAGCATCTCTACCGTTAATTGCCTCCGCGACTTTATATCCTTCTTGTTCCAGTGACTGCCTCAATATATCTCGGATGTTAGGCTCATTGTCAACAACTAAAAGTTGCTGGCCTCCTTTAACGCCGAGCGGAGTTCTGCTGAGCACTTGCTGTTTCAGTTGCCCGATTAAATCATTGATAATTTTGCATTTTTCCACCGACTCAATATTTTTAACTAGCGGTATACTAAAGAAAAAAGTGCTGCCCTTGCCTAACTCGCTTTCTAGCCAAATTATACCGCCGTGGTGTTCAACGATTTGTTTAGAAATTGGCAGCCCCAAGCCAGTGCCTTTAGGCTTTTCGGTCAGGATATCTCCCACTTGTTTAAATCTTTCAAAAACTTTGCTTTGGTCTTCTGGTGCAATGCCGATGCCAGTATCAATAATGCTAATAACCAGCTCGTCACCCTCTACTCTTGCCCGACAGGTGACAGAACCTGATTCTGTGAACTTGACTGCATTCGAGATTAAATTGATCGCGACTTGAACCATGCGATCCCGGTCTACTAATACCTGTGGCAGTCCGGGACTAAAATCTTTAATCAACTTTAAATTATTCTTTTCTAATAAAGATGACGTAGCGGCGATCGCCTGTTTTAAGATTTGCACTGGATTTGTCGGCTGTAACTGCCATTCAACTCGCCCCGCTTCCATCTTAGCAATATCCAAAACATCATTAATTAAAGATGTCAGCCGTTCAGCTTCTGAGACAATAATGTTAATATTATCTGCAACTTTATTTAAAGCTTTTTTGATTTTTCTGTCTTCCGATACGACTCCGGGAACAATCACTTCTTCTAGTTTTTCTTTAATCAGCGAAGCAAAACCCAAAACCGAAGTTAAAGGCGTCCGCAGTTCGTGAGAAACTGTAGCCAGAAAATCAGTTTTCATTCGGTCAACTTCTCGTTCCACCGTCACATCTCGAATCAAAATCACCGAACCGAGAGATCGATCTGCTTCGTCTTTTACCGCTTCTTTCAGAATAGTGGTCGCTAAAGCTTGACCTATCCTAGAATTTTCTAGTTCCACTTCCAGCGTCACAATTTCTCCCTCTCTATGTTCAGTCGCCTCAACCAATTGGGCTAATTTTTTAGGAAAGATTTCGGATACTTTTTTCCCCTTCAGGTCAACATCTTTTAATTCAAACATCGCCAGCAGTGCCGGATTAAACCTGGTAATTTTAGCTTCAATGTCAGTGACTAATAACCCGTCAGCCAAATTGTCAACGATCGCATTTAAGTCTGCCAAAGTCGTCCGCAATTCCCAGGACTGCTTTTTAGTGCGATCGAGCAATTCTGCTTGGTGCATAGCTACTCCCAATTGACTGCCAACCTGAGCCAGCAACCTCACTTCTCCTGCTTCCCACTCACGGGAACCAGAGTTCTGGTAAGCTGCTAGCAAACCCCAGAGATTTTCCCCCACAAAAACAGGCGCTACACAATATGCTTTGGCTTGAATTTGTTCCAGAATTTCGATATGACATGGAGAGTGACCAATTTTATAGATGTCATCAACTACAAAAATTTCTTGATGGCGATACCTGCCACCCTCAGTTTTTTGTAAATAATCATCTTGCCAGACTGTTTTAATTTTATCAGTTACTAAAGGTATCCAACCTTCTGCTACCGACTCCGACACAAATTCCCCGCTCCAGTTTGGAAAAAAACGGTAAACTCCAACCCGATCGCAATTGAGAATTTGCCGTACTTCTTGAGTTGTTGCGCTAAATATTTTGTCAATATTTAGCGTCTGGCGAATCCGTTCAATTACTCTAGTTAATGTGCGTTCCTGTTCGGCTGCTTTCGCCTGCTGTTTAGCTTGAAACTGTATTTGTTCTAGGTACTCGGATTGCTGCAAAGCCACGCCCAAATGAGTGGCAATTTGATTCAGTAACTTTACTTCTGTGTCTTCCCAGTGACGCGCACCTGTGTGTTGAAAGGCACTGAGCAATCCCCAGAGTTTCTCTCCTTTAAAAATCGCAACTACCGCACAGGATTTGACACCAAAATATTCTAAAGCTTCTATGTGACAATCGCTCTGGCCGGCATTGTAGATATCATCAGCGATAAAGGTTTCCGCACACCGGAATCGACCTCCTTGGTGTTCGTTTAAGTAGGGGTCTTCCCAACCGCTGCCTACCAATTTCGGCCAGTTTCCCGATTCAGATTCAAAGATAAAGTCGCCGAAATAGTCTTCACGAAATTGATAAATGGCAATGCGATCGACATTCAAAAGTTTGCGAACTTCTGTCGCTGCTGTCTGGAAAATTGTTTCCATATCTAAGGTTTGGCGGATCTTATCAATCATCCGAGTTATGGCTCGTTCTCGGTCTGCTTCCTTAACCAGCTCTTCTGTGCGTTTTCGCAATTGCTCCTCTAGAGTAGTCTGGAGTGCTGTTGACCGCCTATGAGCTTCATCTAAAAGTTTTGCTTGCTGTATTGCTACTCCTAAATGCACCGCAATTTGACTGGCAAAGTCAATTTCATCTTGCTGCCACTGGCGTGGGGCGCGACATTGGTGAATGCAGAGCAATCCCCAAAGTTTATTTCTTTTGATTAAAGGTACGATTAAGTTTGCTTTGACATTAAATTGAGCAAGAACAGCTATATGGCAATCGCTCAATCCGGCTTGATTGATATCATTGACTGCCTGAATTCTTCCTTGCTGATACCGCATTGAATATTGTTTACCAAAGCAGTGATCGTGCACCTTTACAGCTTTTACTGAATGAAACTCTGGGATCACGTCTTCTGACACAAATTCCCCGTCGTCAAATCCTGACTGCTGGTAAAATCGAAATATTGCTACTCGATCGGCATTCAGCAGTTGGCGAACTTCCCGAGCGGTTGATTGAAAAATAATATCTAAGTCTAACGACTCGCGAATTTTGGTCACTACAGCAAATAGCGCCTTTTGTTTGGCAACGATAGCGGGTTCGGGTTTCGAGGCCGACTCTAGTTCGGCAACGCGCGCTTTGAGGGTTTTTATCTCGCTTTTGAGGGACTCGTAATCTTCTGTATCTAATCCTAGATAATTTTCTGACATGGGTTTAACTCTCTTGTGGTTAGTTTATTAAGTATTGATAGTTGTTTATTTTGATAAGTATTAACTCAATTTAATTTTTTTTCAACTAACTTTAGAGAGGATTTGCTCGCTCTGGTTTGATAATTATTGATTAAGGCTCAGTGCGCTAGATTGGCGATCGCACGAGTTGAATTGTCGATCGAACGCTACCCCGATCGAAGCTGGCTTACGCACGCAACTGCTACAGCATTTTTATAATATAGATGACTGGAGTAACAAGCTGTTTAAAACCCGCTGAGTCCCCTTCAGACTGGCATTCCCCGCCCCGCATCTATATTCTTTTGGCAATTTTCCAAGCTCAGACACAGCGCCGCATCCCGATCGCGCGCGGCTACCACGGGGAAGATGTCCCCTACAAAACACTATATATATACATTGCGACAACTGCGAGGGATTGCCCCTACAGCATCAATCTGGCATCTTGCACCACAGTCCGCAACGGACTCGCGTGCGGGTTCCACCAAATAATGGGCTTTTTTCGCCTCTCTATCGTTTCATCAGCTTTCCTGATGACTCTCATCAGTTAAGCTGTCGTTACAGGCCTTTACAAACCTTAACGATACCGTTAATAATAGAGACATCATCCGAACATTGAAAAACCAATAGCAATCATAAACACATGACGGCAACCTTACAACAGCGCGAAAGCGCCAATATCTGGTCGCAATTCTGCAACTGGGTAACATCAACCGACAACCGCATTTATGTAGGTTGGTTCGGAGTCTTGATGATTCCTACCTTGCTGACTGCAACAATCTGCTACGTAATCGCCTTCATCGCTGCTCCTCCAGTGGACATCGACGGCATCCGCGAACCAGTTGCTGGTTCCTTGATGCTGGGTAAC
>NZ_JAEQCX010000003.1:0-1983 GCF_020738035.1 Microcoleus sp. PH2017_28_MFU_U_A | reverse complement strand
ATAACGTAGCGGTTAACCAAAATTGGAAATGTCCAGTATGCGGTGAACACTTGTTCAATGGAGAAGAACTGCACACCCATCACAAGATTCGGGTGAAAGACGGAGGCACGGACAAAGCGGAAAACCTTGTCCACCTTCACAAAGCCTGTCACAGGCATGAACATACAGGCAAACGTTCTGAGGTTTTGGAGGCTTGAGCCGGATGATGGGAAACTGTCAAGTCCGGTTCTTAGGGGAGGAGGACGCGGCGACGTGTTCCTCCTTACCCGACAAGAAGACGGCTGGTGTGGATGGTGTGAAATCGCTAACCCCAAAGCAACGTTTCGCCTTGATAAATAAAATATCACTGGGTTCTAAGGTTAAGCCAACACGCCGAGTTTGGATACCCAAACCAGGGACAGATGAGGAAAGACCATTAGGCATACCGACAATGGAAGACCGAGCTTTGCAAGCGTTAGTCAAACTGGTGTTAGAACCAGAATGGGAAGCGCGATTTGAAGCTAACTCATACGGCTTCAGACCTGGGCGCTCATGTCACGATGCTATCGGAGCAATATTCTTGGCAATAAAGCAAAAATCAAAATATGTGCTGGATGCCGACATTAGCAAATGCTTCGACCGCATTAACCATGATGTACTTCTCTCAAAATTGAATACCTATCCTACCTTACGGAGACAAATCCGAGCTTGGTTAAAAGCTGGTGTAATGGATGGAAACAAGCTGTTCCCAACTGATGAAGGTACACCACAGGGCGGGGTGATTTCACCTCTACTTGCCAATGTCGCCTTACATGGGCTTGAGGAATTGATTATGGGTTTAGCCCCAAAATTCGAGATGAGAGACTCTCGTGGTCATACTTGTGGATTACGAGACAAAATCAAATCGATTTCACTGATAAGATATGCTGACGATTTCGTAGTCCTCCATGAGGATGTAGAAGTCGTAAAGCTGTGTAAGGTTGAGATAGAGAAGTGGTTAAGTGACATTGGGTTAGAACTAAAACCGAGTAAAACAAAGATAGCCCATACCCTGAATAGACTAGATGGGGAAGAATCTGGATTTAACTTTCTAGGATTCAACATCAAGCAGTTTCCAGTAGGAAAATATAACTCGGGAATAGGGACTAGAGGTGTCTTATTGGGTTTTAAAACTATTATCACCCCCAGTAAGGAAAGCCAGAAGAGGCACTACAGAAAAGTTGCAGAAGTAATAAATAAGTCGCGTGGCTTAAATCAAGCGACTTTAATTAAGAATCTCAATCCTATCATACGGGGTTGGTGTAACTACTTCTGTTCAGTCGTCAGCCAGAAAATATTTGCAAGGCTGTGGCACTTAGTGGTTTGGAAGCTCCTCAAATGGGGTCGTCATCGTCATAGGAACAAAGGCAGAGGGTGGATACGCCTTAAATACTTCAAAACCGTAGAAGGCAATAACTGGGTGTTTGCAACCGGAGAGGGTAACAATCCTTATGCGCTAATACAACATAGCTCCACGGAAATAAAACGCTATGTAAAGGTAAAAGGAAAAGCATCCCCCTACGACGGTGACTGGTTATATTGGAGTTCAAGAATGGGAGTACACCCCGAAATACCTGCGAGAGTGTCTAAACTACTCAAGCGTCAAAAAGGGAAATGCACCCACTGCGATAACTACTTCAAAGATGGAGATTCGATAGAAGTTGACCACATCATCCCTAAATCGAAAGGTGGAAGGGAATCTTATGATAATTGGCAACTACTCCATCGACATTGCCACGACACAAAGACCGCCAACGATGGCAGTCTCGGTAACAAATCTAGCTGTAAAAGTGCTAAACCTAAGCCACCAGTGGAACCAAGCCTTTGGGTTTGGGAAAACGATATGTTGGTAATGACGTACTGATGACAACAGCCGTTTTATTGAGGAGCCCAATGATGGGAAACTATCACGTTCCGTTTTGGAGAGCAGTGGAGGGGGCGACTCCTTCACTGACTTTAATTATT
>NZ_JAEQCX010000123.1:0-34063 GCF_020738035.1 Microcoleus sp. PH2017_28_MFU_U_A | reverse complement strand
TAGCCCTCAGATAGCTGAGGTATATTGTTAGGCTTTAGCCCTCAGATAGCTGAGGTATATTGTTAGGCTTTAGCCCTCAGATAGCTGAGGTATGTTGTTAGGCTTTAGCCCTCAGATAGCTGAGGTATGTTGTTGGGCTTTAGCCCTCAGATAGCTGAGGTATATTGTTGGGCTTTAGCCCTCAGATAGCTGAGGTATATTGTTGGGCTTTAGCCCTCAGATAGCTGAGGTATGTTGTTGGGCTTTAGCCCTCAGATAGTGATTATATAGTAAGTGAAATCGCCTCAAAAACTTTATTTACAGTTATACCTCATCTTTCGCTCGAAATGCTATAAATCACTTAACTTAACCTCAAATAGGCCTAGAATTAAGAAACCCGGTATTTCAAAGAAACCGGGTTTGCGATGTTCTATTTTTAATCGACTAAAATCAACAAAGCCATCTCTAAACTATTTTCCAATTACGCTGCATCGTGGACAGGAGAAGGTTCAGATTTTTTTTTGGTGAAGTGTGCGGGGAGTATAGATTGTCTGACACATCTCGATATCGATCGCAAATATCCCACTTCTGCTTGAATAGAATCCAGCGTAGAAAGACTGTCAACTAACTGCTCAAATTCATCAGCAGTAATTCCGGCACCCTTCAAGACTTCTTCGTTGAGCCGCCCGTACATTCCTTGCAGCAGGAGTTCGATAATCTCCGTGTAGTCACCAATTTCTGTTCCGTAACCTTGCAATTTCTTGGGATTGACTCCCCACTGCAAAATCTTTAACAACTCTTGGGGGGAACTCCATGCAAAAGAGGAAGCAATAACTTCTTTTTCTGCTGCGACTAGAGCGTGCTTGATTTCCACTTCCGGTAAATCTGGAGTGTTGATTAAGTTTTCCAAGTTTGACACTTGTCCATCTAACACGCGCAAAGAAAAAGGAGCTAATTCTACAGTTACCATGTCGCCAGCATCATCAATGATTCTAAAAGGATCTTCCAGAACATTAATTAGCAGATGGATGTCTGTAGGCTTGCTCCAGTCAAACTGTCCGAGGAAAAATGGTTCTTCGTATCCCGGTAAAAGTCCTTGAAAATAAATCGGCAGATTTTTGCCTGATTCAAGAATTTTATAAAGAGCAACTTCCAAGGTTTCTGTCGGCCACCCGAGATTGCTGACTGCGACAATTTTCAGTTTTCCGGGAACGGAGACTACCAGAGCGTTCAGCAATAAATGTACGGCTTCGACAAGATTTTGAGCGGTGACGTAGCGGTGGGGAGCATGAACGTTGACAGTTTTACTTTGCTCTACTTTTTTGGACATTTGCTCGCAGAACAAGCTATTTTCCAACATATGAGTAAAGCGAACCATCCCGTAAGTGACGTTTCCTGCTTGAGCTGCTTTGGCAAATTGCCATTCGGCAAACTTTTTGGAGGCTGCGTAAACTTCGGTTGTAAAGTATCGAGATGTTTTGCCTGTGGAAGAGAAGATGCAGTCTGCTACGCCGTATTCTTCGCATAGCTGGATGACGTGTTTGCATCCTAACAGGCTGGTTGTAACTGTTTCTCGGATTTTGATTTCAGCTAGTCCGGGTTGGCGTTGGGCTGCTAGGTGAAAAACAATCTCTGGTTTTTCTACCTCAAATATATGTTTCAGTGCCTCCCAGTTGCGAATGTCAACCGCATAGAAAGTTACTTCACCTTCTTTGTTAAAATGCGGGAGAGTTTCTCCGGGGTTTTGACATCGGGCTTTGTCTGCGGAAATGATTTTGGTTGCGCCTAATTCGATGAGTTTTTCGATTAAGAAAGCGCCGACGCATCCTTCTCCCCCGGTTACGAGAATGGTTTTTCCTTTGATTTTGCTGTTGACTGCGGATGCCTGTAGGTGAATTGTACGATCGCGCACGTCGGTAAAAGGTTCGCTTTCTAGTTGTCCGTCGGCTTGATAGGCGGTGATTAGCTGTGCGGTGAGAGTTTTTAGGGCTGCTAGGATTTCAGGATCTTGGGGTTCCGGGGAACCTGGGGGAACTAACCGTTGGATGCGATCGATTATTTCGGCTTTGCTAGCACCTTCAAACACTTCTGAGGGGTTAATTACACTTTTCACTGTTGGCTCCTTGAGATTCTAGAAATACGGTTGCTGATAAGCGAGTTGTTAAACTGATTTTCGAGGGACAGAATCTTTTAAAGTCTGCTTGATTTTAAGATTTTTTAGACTGAAAGCGACTTGATGGGAAAGACACCCTATGGTAGAGATACCCTATCGGCTCTCATACTTATTGCTTGTCTTCAGCCTACTTGTAGTTTTATTAAGCATTTCTTTACCTATTTATTTTGGCGATCGACCAAGTTGGAACACGATCTATCAAACATTTGTCTCTACAACTATAAACTTAAGTTGCTGGCTGTTGGCAATACTCAAAACATATCTTTACTATTTCTTTGCAATCACATACGAGTTTTGACGCAATTTTAAAGTTCATATAAAGTAGCGCAAGCGTTAAAACTCTTAACATTATATTTGACAGCGATTCCACAGCCTTTTACTACTCAAGCTATCTGTATGGCAGGTTACCAAATATAGCTAATGTTTCAGTAAATTAGGACTTACGCATTGACAAAATAACCAAATAGTGCATTGATAAAGAGGGAACATCTACGTGCCAGGTATCGGACAATCAGAAAAATAACTAAAACCTCGACAGCGCGATGCAATAAGGAGCTATACACCTTATTTTTACTCTCAGAACCCAAGTTTGGGGGGTGCAGTAGGCACTTCAGAGATATTGGGAGACGTTTCCCATGATAGTATTAATGGCTTTTTGGTGAGAGAGAGATATGAACCGTCAGATTTATTTTCGATAATAGAAAAGTTTATCAACTTAGAAGGAGGTATATTAAGTGTTGACGATACAGTCATATAAAAGCTGTATAGTGAACCAAAACATACAGAATTAATTAGCTATTTTTGGTCAGGTAAATACCATAAGCCGATCAGAGGATTAAACTTAATCACGCTATATTATAGTGACATCTATGGTAATTCAGTGCCAATCAATTACAGAATTTACGATAAAAGAGAGGGAAAAACCAAAAACGATTATTTTAGATAAATGGTGAGGGAAATCACAGAATCGGGAGTACAACCAAGAATAGTAACGGGAGATAGTTGGTATTCAGGAGTAGAAAACTTAAAGTTTCTAAGAAACCAGAAACTGTTTTTTTATTCGGGATTTAAAAAAACAGAACCGTCTCTAATGAGCCGCACAAGTATTGCCAGGTAAGTAATTTAGAGATAGCAGATGAAGGATTAATAACTCATTTGAAAGAATTTGGATTTATAAAATTGTTTAGGAAAGACTTTAAAAAAGAAGACTCTAGACATTATATTTTATATCTGCCACAACTGTCCAAGCTGCAAGAAACAAGTCGAAGTGAATTTATCACAATTCACGATATACATTGGGGCATTGAAACTTTTCATAGAGGACTAAAACAAGTATGTGGAATTTGTCGGTTCATGGTGAGAGACACCTCTGCGATCAAAACTCACATATTTTGCTCACTTCACGCATTTATCAAATTGGAGTTGATGCGCTCTAAAAAGATAATTAGCAATTGGTATGAAGTCCAAAGGAATCTGTTCACTTTAGTTGTCCGTGATCCTATTTTGGCGAACCTTAGCAGTGATGGCATTATCTAGAATACATAGGGATTGCTGAATAAGCCTAAAACCCTTAGCTCAAAAGACTTTGACTCGCGATCGGCGCTGAAAATGTGTAATACCATTTTTTTAAAGTTATGCTAGAGTTACCTTCCAAGTAAAGGAGAACATTAAAATGTCTGGGCGTCCTCATATAAAGATTACCGAATCTATAGAAGTATTGCTAGAGATTCGGAAAAAACAAAAAAGAATTTTAGCATATAATAAAGTTCAAATGCTTTATTTGTTTCAGTCAAGACAAGTAGAAACAGTCCGAGAAGTATCGTCATTTTTGGGTAAAAGTGAAACCACAATTCATCGCTGGCTCTTTCAATATAAAGAGGGTGGCATAGAAAACTTGTTAAAAAATCGGCAGATTTTTGGTAGACCCAAAAAAAAATCGGTTGAAGTAGCTGCTGCATTACAACAAGAATTGAGAGACCCCGAAGGATTTTCCAGTTAGTTATAAAGAAGTTCATCTCTGGCTATGGTCGATCAAAGAGATACCTAGTAGTTATCAAGCTGTATACTCCTTGGTTAAAGGGTAGTTAAAAAGTAAATTAAAAATCCCAAGGCCCCGGAGTAGTGAACAAAATTTAACGGCAATTAATGAATTCAAAAATAGCCTGTCTCAAAAAATCAAAGCCTTGCTGAATAAAGCTCCTGACCAAGTAAAGAAATACAAAAGATTTCTGTTTTGGTGTAGTGACGAAACTCGATTAGGACTACATACAATTCAGAGACGAAGAATAACACTACGGGGTGTAAAACCCGTAGGAAAACATCAATGGAAATTTAAATGTTTCTGGCTTTACGGAGCAGTATATCCATCTACTGGACGAAGTTTTTTTTGGGGAGTTTTCCCATTTAGATAAAGTTTGTTTTCAAGCATATTTGGAACAATTGTCGCTTGAATATCCCGATGAATTGCATATCATTCAAGTCGATAATGCTCCGGGTCATCTTTTAAGCACATCTGAATTGCCAGACAATATTATTTTACTATTTCAGCCTCCTCATTGTCTGTCAAGTAAATCCAACAGAAAGAGTGTGGGAATACATCAAAGAATTTTAAGCGAAAGTTAGTTTTTAGTAATCTTGACCAACTCCGCGTAAAAGTTCAGGAAATCTTAGCATCTTTAACGAATCATGTCATTGGTTTCTCACAGGATGGTCTTGGATTTTACATTATTTATCTCTAGCACATCTTTAAAAAAATGGTATTACGCGACAAAAAAGCAGGATATCGAAGCACTTGAATCATATCTGAAAGCTTATCGGGAAGGTTTTATTAAACATATTGAAACTTATTACAGCGACCCTGTAGAGCCGGATCCGCAGGTTAGTGAAGCTGTTTTAAGGGAGGGATATGTCATTATTTGATGTCCACTAAAACAGGCGCTCTGGGTTCGTAGTGAGGACTTCAGTCCTCTGATTTATGCGGACTGAAGTCCTCACTACGAACCTATGCTGATTAATTTAAATAAGGTAGGTTTACTACTTCTCCGGCAATTTCTCCTAGCTGCACTTTCAGTCCTTCGCCTCCGGCTTTGGTGCGGATGTAAGCAAGTCCAAAATAGCCGGATTCGGTTTTGACAAAACTGGTGAGTTTGCCGACTTTTTCTTCTCCAATTGTGATGACTGTTCCGGGCTCAACGGGGCCGCTCAATTGCACGCCCCAAAGTTCTTGTTTGACTCCTTGGTAGGTGTTCAACCGGGCAATTGTTTCTTGGCCGATGTAGCAGCCTTTGTCATAAGTAATTGTGTGTAAAAGGCGCGCTTCTAGGGGGTTGTAATCGTCTGTGAGTTCAAAATCGGGTGCGGGGCGTCCTTGTTCGATTCTCAGTTGTTCCCAAATTCGATCGCCCATTGGTACGGCCCCAGCTTTAACTAACTCAGTCCACAAGCGGGCTGCGTCGCTGGCTGGCGCAATTAACGTGTATCCAGGAGTTGCTAAACCGCTACCAACCGCAACTCTGACTTCTATACCTGCAAAGTCGATCGATTTGTGAGTAGCGTAGGATTGATTGTCTAGTTCGGTAACTCCGAGTTTTTCTAGTAGTTGAGTGCTTTCGGGGCCGAGGAGACTGAAAGCAACGGTTGTATCGGTTATATCTGTTAATTCTACGCGATCCATTGGGAAAATATAACGATCGAGCAATTCGAGCAATTGGTGGCGGCGGTTGGCTGAAACTAGCAATATTACAGCATCTTCTGTAGCATAGGCGGTGGCGAGGTCGATCGTCCTAGCTGTGGATGTGACGAACACGGTGTCGCAACCTTGACCGGGTTTGAGTATGTTAAAGTTATTGGTACTTTGATTGTGCAAGAACCGCAGGCGATCGCTATCGGAGATTTGAATGCGTCCCCAGTGAGTGCGATCGCACAAAGCCACACCTTGTTTAGTTGCTGCGATGGCGGCACCGTCGTTACCAAAACTGATAGGGACTGTTTCTGTGGTTGCTAACTCTGCAAAAGTAGCGCCTGCTGCGGCTTGAATGTCGTGCAATTCTTGAATTAGCATAGGATTTGAGATTTAAGCTTTCAGCGTGTATTGAATTATTAATGCTTGGTTTTGAGTTTGCGATCGCACTCACAGGCCGAGAAACCGGGTTTTTTTCATAATCTTCTGGCTGTAACGCGTTTGTCCTGAAAAAACCCGGTTTCTAACTACCCATGACAACTGTCAACTGTCAACTGTCAACTGACTCAAATTAGCAAAAACTTCTTGTATTAATTGACTCGCTTTGGCATCAAGACGATTCCAGTCTACATCGCCAGTGTCCTCGTCAATTAAAAAAGTGTCAATTACAACTTCCTGGCTTTGCATTTGAGTGTGGGCCCGCTGGTAGTTGACAAAGCAGACTCGATAGCAAAGTTCCCAAATATCGACGGATCTGTGCTCGCCTTGATGCTCTAAAATTAGTTGATAGCCGGGAATCGGAACCTGCACTTCTTGATAAGTTCCTGTCCAGACTGACTCCTCTAGTTGTTTGCGGATGTTGTCTAGCACTCGGATCATCGCCGGCTGCATGAGAAGTTCAGCTTGTTTCCAGGCGATCGGGCTAGTTATTTTAGGCTTCATATATCTGACGATGTTAAAAAGGAAAATCAATCAATAGATTAATTTTCCAGCATTGGGTGTCAACTTGTGGGACATCCGCCACAAAATGTTAAGTTTGGTCGATCGCACATCTGGCACCATTCCCAATAAGTTTTTTTAACAACAGGCTGTCCGGCCTATTCCACAAGACATTAAATTTCTTCTTGTGGAACAGGCATCTTGCCTGTTGCCAAGCAAAGGCACAGAGCGAAGGTGTTAAAACTTCCAGCCCTTGGAAACAGTGGAAACAGCTTTTCAATTGGATATGGGCGATGTAGGATTTGAACCTACGGCATCCTGCGTGTAAAGCAGGCGCTCTACCACTGAGCTAATCGCCCAATTGCGCTTACAGGGACTTATCATATCACAGTATCCCAGAAAGATCAACTAAAAAAATCATAAACTTTTAATGCCCTCTGGCCGCACGCACGATCGAATCACCCTATGGTGTTTGCCCCTGGTGGCAGGCGTCACCTTTGGCCATACTCAAAACAGCAACCTGACTTTGCTGGTTTCCGGCAGCTTCTTAGTCGGCGGACTGATGTTTGGCCCGGATTTAGATATTTACTCATGTCAGTATCAGCGCTGGGGATGGTTCAAATTTATTTGGCTTCCCTACCAAAAAAGCCTGCGCCACCGCTCTTTTTTGTCCCACGGGCCTCTGATCGGCACGGCTTTGCGAATCTTGTACCTCGCTACCTGGATCGCCGTTATAGGAGTCTTGGGATTGACGATCGCCGAAAAAATTGGCAACTTAGCCGGAAATTGGCAGGAAGCGGTTTTGGGTTACGGTCGATCGCTCTTGGAACACTATATCGAATTTATAGCCATCTACGTCGGTCTGGAATTGGGCGCGATGAGCCACTATCTTAGCGATTGGGGCGGTTCTGCTTACAAACAGTTCAAAAAGAAAGGATTGAGCGGGTTGCACCCTCCTAAGACTATTAAGAGGCGCAAAAGCAAATCTCCCCGCCGCACGTCTAGCAAATCTAAGAGGTGAACAAGTAAATCCACCTAATAAAATGTAAAATATCGCTCGCGATCGAGCTGGCTGTCTATGTATTCCTTCTTCCTTCTTCCTTCTTCCTTCTTCCTTCTACCTTCTTCCTTCTTCCTTCTTCCTTCTACCTTCTTCCTTCTACCTTCTTCCTTCTTCCTTCTACTTAAGGTAAATTCTAATGTCTAATTCCCACAGTCGATCGCTCGTAGCACTCGAAAACCTGATAGAAGTTGTGGCCTCATTGCGATCGCCCGACGGCGGATGTCCTTGGGATTTAGCCCAAACTCCCGAAACTCTGATTCCGCACATCATCGAAGAAGCCTATGAAACCGCCGACGCGATTCGTAAAGGAGACAAAAGTGCGATCGTTGAAGAATTGGGCGACTTATTATTACAGGTAATTTTGCAAGCTCAAATTGCCAGCGAATCCGAACAATTTACCTTCGCCGAAGTCGCTGCGGGAATCACGGAAAAACTGATTCGGCGTCATCCCCACGTCTTCGGAGATGTAGAAATTAACAGTGTCGATGAAGTTAACGAAAATTGGGAAAAAATCAAAGCAGCAGAAAAGGGCATAACTGCGGAAAAGCCACCAACTTTAGCCTCAAAAATGAGCCGTTATGCTAGCACTTTGCCACCAATTACTGCCGCTGCAAAAATCTCTCAAAAAGCTGCGGAGGTGAGTTTTGATTGGGACAGTGTAGACGGCGTTTGGGATAAGTTTCACGAGGAAATGGCGGAATTTGAACACGCTCTCAAACACGAGGATAAGGCCGCGCAGCAGTCGGAATTGGGAGATATTATGTTTGTGTTGATTCAATTGGCTCGCTGGTACGATTTAGATGCGTCGGCTGCTTTGCAGGGAACGAACGATCGCTTCGTACAGCGGTTTGCTAAAGTTGAGGCTGCGTGCGATCGACCTTTATCCGATTATCCGCCCGAAGAGTTAGACGCTTTGTGGGAACAAGCTAAGGCTTTACTGGCGAAGCAAAAGGGCCCGCAGTAAGCTAGTCATCAATATTATGCCCAAGAACAGGCAAGATGCCTATTCCACAATTACTCAATATTGCTCTTGTGGGGTGGGCACGCGAGCCCGCCCAAAAAAGCTGATTCACCTACTCGTAGAGCTTCGCATCGTTGTAAGGCGGGTGTTCGCAAGCGATATAGAGAGCGTTTGTCGGTTCCAGGGGTTGATTTGTCACAGGATCGATCGGCTTTAGGACAAAGCATAACAGGGAGAGCGATCGCCAGTCTAGATTATCCAACTTCCCGCGTTCATAACGGTTGACTGTGGCTGCACTGATACCCACATCTTTGGGTACGGGTTGATTTGTCGCGATGAACAGCGCCTCTTCGTACCCCCTGGTTTTGAACTGTGTTTCGCTAACAGACCAACCTTTTGTCTGTCTTGCAGCCTTTAACATCTTACCCAAACGCATCCGCCCCGTCTCCGTGAAGCGAACGGGACGCAATTCCTGCTCTTTGTCTGCCACAGCCTTGTTAGAGAGTCCTGACATTTGACGGCTAAACCTCAACGTTTGGTACAACCATCAGTCATCCCCATTGCAAATAATCTAGTCATAGAGTTTGGCATTGTTGTACGGCGGATGTTCGCAAGCTATATAAAGGGCGTTTGTGGGTTCCAATGCTTCTCCTATTACCGGGTCGATCGGCTTTAGGACAAAGCATAACAGGGAGAGCGATCGCCAATCCAAACTTTCTAGCTTTCCCCGTTCGTAGCGACTGACAGTAGCATTACTAATGCCGACATCTTTTGGTACAGGCTCTCCTGCTGTCCGAAACAGAGCGGCCTCGTATTCTTTTGTGACCATTTCTGTTTCGATAATTGACCAGCCGCGAATCTCTCTAGCTGCTTTCAGAAGTTTGCCCAATCTATTGCGTCCCGTATCCGTGAATCGCACAGGGCGCAGTTTTTCCTGCTCGACGACAGCCTTAAAGTCAAGAAATCCCGGCATTTTGAAAGATCCAATTTAACTCTTAAGCTAGCTGTACTTTGGCCTCGATCGAGGCTGCACACAGGATTTCAGCATGACACATTTAGAAACATTACTGCAAGTTGTCTGCATTCGTGTAGAATGATATAATACATGAATACACCAACTCACCCAAGTTCAGGAGTGACTCAGCCATGACACCACTGTTTCGCCGCATCCAACCCTCGAAAAAGCTCCGTATCACCGCCCGATCGATCGCCAAATTCCTGAAAATAAGTCAAAATCTGATTAAGCGAGTCGAATCCTGGGCTTACGTAGTGTTCGTGCATCATCAAGGCGGCGGACAATTTATCTCGTACCGCAAGTTGGAAGAATGGCAAAATGCGATCGCCCATCAAATCCAAACCTGCCCCACACTTGGACAACTCTCGCAGCTCAAAACATCGATTCAGTACGACAGCCGGAAATTCAAAAAACAATATCTCCAAAAAACCCTTGACTTTTTAATTGAAATGTGCATTGAAAGACAAGACATTCTCGAAATCTGGGAAAGCGCAAACTGCATTGCTTCCTAACAGAAACTTAGCATATTTCCTAACTAGAGTAACTGCGCCCAACTATGAGGAAGCTGTTAATTGCTCAAACCATTGCCTTCGATTCTGTCAACTGTCAACTGTCAACAGAAGCGAAACATTTGCGAGCAATGGCGAGATAAAATTACCCCAAAAATCACCCGCGAATGTTCCGCCACATCCATGAAAAAAATCGCCTCTTCAACTAAGACATTGCTTGAGCGATATAATCAAAATAAGGAGCAGCTTCCCTAGCATCATCCTGATTGAGCAAAGCCAAAGAAGCTTCCTTCAAACAGCGAATAGCTTCAACCATGCCAGGAACAGGAACGCCCAGAGAATTGTACATTTCCCGAACGCCAATCAAACCGATGCTTTCGATCGGTTCCTTGTCACCGGCCAAGATACCGTAGGTAATCAGGCGCAAATACCAGCCGTAATCGCGCAGACACAAAGCCCGTTCGCGCTGGCCGTAAGCATTGCCCCCTGGGGAGATAAAATCAGGGCGTTTTTTCCAAAGTTTTTTGCTAGCTTCTTCAACAATTTTTTTCTCACTGTCAGACAACGCAGTAGCAATACGCACCCGCTGTTCTCCCGTCTTAAAAAAATCATTGATGCTTTGGAGTTCGCCGGTACTGGGATAACGAAGTTCGTCATCGGCTTGGAGAATAAATTGGCTAACTACGCTCATTGTTATTCAAAATTTGAGGATATTTGAGGAAAAGATTCATTGACATTCTCATCTGTTAAAGATGAGATTCTTGCTTCGGCGACTTACCTTGCTGCTAACATTAATCGATCTTAGAAGCAGGCGGTCAACCTCCGCAAGCGTTATGCTTAGTGAGTGACGCTCCTACACGAACCGCAAGCGGTATGTTGTAGGCATCTGAGTCCGGTCAAGGATATCAAGATCTTCCTTCAAGGTACTCCAATCGTTTCCCTCTACGGCGTTTTATAGTGAGGAACACGTCCCGCCCCACTTGTCACATCAAAACTTTTGACTTAGACCCAGATTGTTATTCTTTGATCTAAGCTATGAGTATTTTACCGCAATTATTACTGCGGAGTGCTTGCTCGTCTCGTCGCCACCCTCCATTACTGGTTGGCTACGCTCAACATCTCTTGGAGGGTCGCTCATATCCTCGCGCGTCTTTCATCCCAACCCAAATCAAAGATTATGGGCTGGGGATTCTCGCCTGTCTAGCTAAGCTAGTTTCCTTGTGTCCCAAGGTACTCTGGGAAAAATTCAAAAACTGCGATCGAGAGTTTGGATGTCGGCAGACATTTAGACTGTTTCACGAGTTTTGGCCCATCAAGCCCCAATAGCATATCGCACAGGCTCGATCGAGGACAATGTTGTCTAACGCAAGCTTTGGCTGTAGCAGAAAGGGGTTCGGAAGCAGGAAGACTGCCTGCACTTGAGCTTGAGTGCGATGGCTTGCGCCTCGCTTCGCTACGACTCATCTCAAACAAGAGAGAGCGATATTGCATTACCATATTAAATCCTACCACGACTACTTGTGACCAAATCTAAATTCCCCACCCGAAACTCGACGAAAGTGGCAAACCCTTGCCAGCAAGGTCAACTGATTGAGATAGAGATTACCGACTTGGCAGACACCGGAGACGGAGTTGGTCGTTTTGGTGAGTTAGTGGTGTTTGTGCCCGATACCGTAACGGGCGATCGCATCCTCGTGCGCCTCGTGCAAGTCAAATCCAGCTATGCTAAAGGCAAGTTGGACACACTTCTGGAAGCATCAGAACACCGCATCCGAGCCAACTGCATTGTCGCCGACAAATGCGGTGGCTGTCAGTGGCAGCACGTAGATTATGAATATCAGCTTGCAGCCAAGCAAAATCAAATAATTCAAGCCTTAGAAAGAATTGGCGGATTTAACGATGTGCAAGTCGATCAAATCTTAACGGGAAAAATCGAAGGATTTCCCCAATTTTTGGGATACCGCAACAAAGCGACTTATCCGGTAGCAATTTCTGTAACTGGTCAAGTGCAAGCAGGTTACTATCAAAAAAGCACCCACAAATTAGTCAATCTAAATCAGTGTCCGGTGCAAGATCCGCGCCTCAATCCTTTGTTGAAAGAAGTCAAAGAAGACATTCACTGGCGGGATTGGCCAGTCTATGACGAAAAGCAACATACAGGAGAATTGCGTCATTTGTCCTTGCGAATCGGACGGCGCACGGGAGAAATGTTGCTAACTTTAATAGTTCGCACCGGAGAGTTGCCGGGAATTGAAGCACAAGCTGCTGAGTGGCTGAAACAATATCCTCAACTTGTAGGTGTTTGTTTAAATGTGAATGCAGCTCAAACAAATGTGATATTTGGTGCAGAAACTCGCTGCATTGCTGGCCAGTCTTATCTGCGAGAAAAGTTTGCGGGTTTGAATTTTCAGCTAAGGGCAGATACTTTCTTCCAGGTAAACACAGAGGCTGCTGAGGCCTTGTTGCAGGTGATTGTCGGGGAGTTGAATTTGCACGGAAGCGAGGTTTTGGTTGACGCTTACTGCGGAATTGGGACTTTTACTTTACCGCTGGCAAAACAAGTCAAAATAGCGATCGGTTTAGAAGTGCAACCTACTGCGATCGAGCAAGCCAGATTAAATGCTGAATTAAATGATTTGAAAAATGTCGATTTTCAAGTGGGAACTGTAGAGGATTTGCTGCCTTCCTTGGGATTGACACCGGATATTGTGTTGCTCGATCCGCCGAGGAAAGGGTGCGATCGCGCGGTGTTGGAAACAATCAAGGAAATCAAACCGAGTCGCATTGTTTATGTTAGCTGCAAGCCTGCGACTTTGGCTCGCGACTTAAAGATTTTGTGCGAAAATGGGGATTATCAGTTAGCGCGGGTGCAGCCTGCGGATTTCTTTCCTCAGACTTCTCATGTTGAGTGTGTGGCGTTTTTGGTGAAGCTACCCCCTGTATGATTTGGGGATTGAAATCGCTGCTTGTCAAACGAAGTCCGCGAAGGCGGACTAAGAGATTGTAGCAAATTCGGGTTTTTTACACTAGACCTCTTGCAAAAGTCCTTTTAATCAAATTTTGGGACGGGCTAGAAGCCCATCCCACAAGAAAAAAAGATTTTTGTGGGATGGGCTTCTAGCCCGTCCTAACTATTTTTGCAAGAAGTCTAATATCCGCAGTCCTGGACGCACATACTTTATATGTAGGGTGTGCAGTGCGTACCTTAGTCTGGCGATCGCTTTTTGCGGATAAAAGGGCGATCGGCTTCTTTAATTCTTTTCATTTTGGTTGAGTGTTATAATATTTATGCTAAGCTCCTGTAGAGATAGATACAAAAAGCAATGACATCAGCTTTAATTTATCCTCATATCGAGAAAGTAGCGGGTCAACCGGCACGGTTGCAGCGGATACCGCGCGTGCGGGTTGCTCAGATTGTGATGGATTATCTAGCTTACGGTTGGTCAGTGGAGGAAATGTGCCGCCAGCATCCTTATTTGATGCAGTCCGAAGCCCATGCAGCAATGGCTTATTACTTCGACTTTCAAGCAGAAATCGATCGGGAAATTCGGATGGAATGGGAGCAGGTACAACAGGAAAAATCTCTGCTTTCGCCTTCACCATTTTTCGTGAGAATGCGAGCTAAGGAATAGAAATTAAATAATTTACACATATTTGTGGGATGGGCGTCCCGCCCGTCTTTTCTGGACGGGCGGGACGCCCATCCCACAATAATTAAAATTGTAAGTTATTTAATTCGCGCTCCTAAGGGGTTGTTGTAATACCAATTTCATAAAGTAGCACTAGGGTGCATCTCACTTTTGAAGAGGGCGAAGCATGACCGCATATAAATTATCAGTTATCATCCCATATTTTCTGCGGTCATGCTTCGCCCCTACGGATGTATTCGCCTTGCCTGAGATGCACCCGTAGCACTAGATATTACCCCCCACCCCCCCGCGATTTCGGGGGGGCTAAGACTTCATCCATAGCACATCTTTATAAAAATGGTATAAGTGGCAATTTTTCTGTATATAATATAGACGTTGATTAATATTAATAAGGTAAAATAGAATGGGTGCATCTCAGTTTTGTATTTGTAGTGCTGTCCCCGCTCGCACTGTAGAAAAACATCCTTTTTGTGAAAATGAGATGCTCCCAATAGGATTAATTATCTCGCAGTCCAGTTGCTTGTAAAAGTTCCTTTGCCCAAACCAACTTTTGTTCTGACAGGGACGGTATCGGATCTCGATTATAATCGATTCGATAATCATAACCCGCGCGATCGTAAACACCTGCGAACAATTCTGGTAAGTTAACAATAGGTTCTACATCTTCCTCGCGCAAGGGAAGTAGAAATACAGGTAGAGAATCGCCCAGATTAAAGGCATAAAGTTCGGCAAGGGGACGGCGATTGCTGCGACTGACTAAAACGCGATAATCGCTTTGAATAGAATTGTTAAGTACGGGCATAGGTTCCCCTTTTCGCAGCAAGTCGATTTCAACTAAATGGGTTAAGCTACCTAAAATACTTTGGCGTTTTTTGAGGTAAGTAATTCTGCCATCTCCACTGCGTTTGTTGACGGTCGAAATAATTTCAATTGCGGTGACAACTTGTCTAGTTGCCATTTCTCGTACTTCTAGGTAAGTCTGTTTAATTTTTTCAGGGGCTGGCACTTTGACGGTAGTGGGAACTGTGAGGGTGGCAGTTGCAACTGAACGGGTAGGAACATCGGGGGTATTGGGTTGACGTTTGATTGCTACATCGGGGATACCTACTAAAAGCGAGTCATCATTATTGTCATTGGTGTCGTCAATTTGATAGATACGTTTTTCAATGGCGATCTCATATTTGGGGCGAATTTGGGGGACTAAGGATTCCGCAATCAGAGAAATTAACCAATGGTGAGTTTCCTGCCAGAAATCAGGGTGTTCTAAGTAGGGGTCGATGCCGGGAAAGGGTGAGGGCATAGGACTGCTTTGCGATTTGTTGATTTTAAAATCATTTTAGCACTGGGTTAATTTTGCGACAAGGGCGATGTTTTTGGGAAGAAAAGGCCGATCGCGCTAAGCTACTTTAGGGGCAAATTTCGACTTTGACAGTCATGCTTACTCGATCGAGCTTTACAATCAGAAGGTCAACTGAAAACTGCCCAATTTTAGCTTGAGTTAGAGTATTAATTTGGTCGCTGGACTGAATGAAAGTTCGTAGTGCGGACTGAAGTCCGCACTACGAACCGAAATCTGTATCGCTTAAGTTATTTAATTGCAATTCCTAAATTGACAAAAGATTCAAAATCCAACTGGGAACTCTTGGCACTCCCAAAGCCCCTCACCTCCGACTGATGCGTACACAGCAAATTCAGATATATACTCTTAAGCGCAATGAACTAACAGATAGGTGACATGAGATACAAACTACTAGGTCACAGCGGACTTCGCGTTTCCGAAATCTGCCTCGGAACCATGACTTTTGGCGAAGAATGGGGTTGGGGCGGTTCCTACGACGAAAGCCGGAAGATGTTCGACGCCTTTGCAGAAGCGGGCGGCAATTTCATTGATACCGCGAATCTCTACACCAACGGTACCAGCGAAAAATATGTCGGTGACTTCATCGGGGGCGATCGCGAAAAATGGGTTGTTGCCACCAAATACAGTCTTAACATGAAAAATGGCGAAATCAACGGTTTCGGCAACCACCGCAAAAATATGGTGCAAGCAGTAGAGGCCAGTTTGAAGCGATTGCAAGTTGAATACATAGATTTGCTGTGGCTGCACGCTTGGGATTTTACGACACCCGTCGAAGAAGTAATGCGCGCCTTTGACGACTTGGTACGCGCCGGCAAAATTCTTTACATCGGCATTTCCGATACACCGGCTTGGATTGTTTCTCAAGCAAATACGATCGCCAACCTGCGCGGCTGGACACCATTTATCGGCTTGCAAATCGAGTATTCTTTAAAAGAGCGAACTCCCGAACGCGATTTGCTCCCCATGGCAAAAGCCTTCGATATTGGCGTCACAGCTTGGAGCCCCCTAGCAGGCGGTTTGCTAACCGGAAAATACAACATTTCAGAAACCGCAGGCGAAGCTAAACGACTTAATTCACCTGAATCTGGAAAAATTAGCGAACGAGACCTCAATATTGCGGCTGAAGTTAGTAAAATAGCAGCCGAAATTGGCAAACCTAGTTCTCAAGTAGCCTTGAATTGGTTGCGACAACAGTCAGTCGATGTGATTCCGATTGTTGGTTCCCGCAAACTCTCGCAACTTCAAGAAAATCTCGCTTGTCTGGAGTTTGAATTAACTCCCGAACAAATGCAGCAGCTAGACAAAGTAAGTGCAATTGAATTGGGTTTTCCCCACGATTTCTTAAAGAGTTCGATGGTGCAAGATTCTGCCTTTGGAGGGGGAATTGCCAAAATTGACAGCCGCCGACTTTCATTCAGTTGACAGTTGACAGTTGACAGTTGACAGCGACCTCTACCTGGAAGGAAGAGGATTGGAATCATGAATAGTCTGATTTTAATTTATCCCGATCGGGCTTGGGGCTTTAAACCAATTCTTTCTGGTAAAGTTGCTGCTATCTTCTAGTCGCGGTTTGCGTCCATATTTGGTGCGGGAATCGCAGATATCGGCAAACCCGCCCTTAGAGGGATGATTGAGATTTGTACTCTGGGCGTCAGTTTAACCTCACATCTTGCACCAATCTCGTCACCTTGGTTTCTTGTAGCAGACTCGCGTAAAATCCTACGTTTCTCGTGGCTGTTACCTGGTTTCTCCGGTATAGTTGAGAAGGGTACCAGATGTGGGTTCAACCCAAATACATAAACTGTCAATTGTTAATCTATCGGAAGTCATAAATCTCGGCAAAGCAATTGTATATGAAGATACAAATTTTGTAGGTGTGCGATCGCATAAGTTGAAAAAATGCGAAGTTTGTTAAAGCAAATAGCAACAAAAGCTCGATCGCAAATTTTCTCTCCCCTCCAAATAAAAACATAAAACTTGCTCAGTTTTAACACCTGTTTAAAAACACAATGCAACGGTAGCCAAGCTTCAAACCCTTAATTCATAAGTCATTCCCAATTATTCAATCTCAAAGCTCAAATCTCAAATCTCAAATCCTAGCGCCCTGTACCTGCCAGTTAAGAGTCATTTTACAAGAGCGATCGGCATTTTAACCGCTTTTCAAAAGGGTGCAAGCTAGGCGCTGAGAACGAAGTCATCCTTCAGATAGAAGTAATGGCAGAAAAACTGAGTTAGATTTAGCAACAATAGCAAGTCTAACAATATTAACTTATCTCCAGTTTCAATACTGAAAAAAGCAGATAAGCGTGTTTTTCCGCAGCTAAACTTTTGCTTTGTTTGGCCCACTGAATGCGGCGCTTGCTCGTCAAATAAAAATTCTCAGATTGATGCTTGCGAATTTCAGTAAGACACTGCTGAGAAGGATATTTTATTGACAAATTTTCACCAACCAATTTTCATTAACAAATTTTCATTGACAAATTCCAGAGGCTAATTATGTCCCCCCCAGAAAACTCAGTAAACAAAAATTATAGCAATAAAGGTCGAGCATGGGAGATCCGATTTACCTCGATAGATCCCGCAAAATCTCCCTCTCAATTCGCACCCTCACCCGCATTGCGCGCTAAGTTATCAAAACCTGCTGCTTTAGATGCACCGGATTTAGTTTGCCTGTCTCATTTGCGGTGGAATTTCGTCTATCAGCGTCCGCAACATCTCTTAGGCCGCTGCGCCAAAAATCGCCGCGTATTTTTTGTAGAAGAACCTGTTTTTAGCTCGGCTACAGATTGGCGGCTTGATGTCAGCATTCACGAAACCGGAGTCTGGATAATAGTACCGCACCTGAGCGAAGGAATCAGCGAAGAAACTGCACAAACTGCTCAGCAAGCCATGCTTGATGATTTGTTTCAAGCAGCCGAAATTAGCCAGTACATCCTCTGGTATTACACACCAATGGCTGTCAGTTTCACAAACCACTTAAAGCCACTAGCTGTAGTCTACGACTGCATGGATGAACTGTCAGCATTTCACGGCGCGCACCCGGAGTTAAAAGCAAATGAAACCCAACTATTAAAGCGCGCCAACGTTGTATTTACAGGCGGACACAGCCTCTACGAAGCTAAAAAATACCAGCATCCAAACATTCATGCTTTCCCCAGCAGCATCGAAAAAGAACATTTTGCTATAGCGAGAAATCTTTCAGAAGAACCGACCGATCAAAAAGATATTCCTCACCCGCGTTTGGGATTTTTTGGGGTTATAGACGAACGCATGGATATCGAACTGCTGCGCGGCATTGCCGAAGCGAAGCCGGACTGGCATTTAGTCATAATTGGCCCGGTGGTGAAAATCGACCCGGCTACTCTCCCAACTCACCCAAACATACACTATCTCGGCGGCAAATCTTATCAAGAACTGCCAGCATATCTGGGCGGATGGGATATAGCAATGCTGCCTTTTGCGATTAACGAATCGACTAAATTTATTAGTCCGACGAAAACTCCCGAATACCTCGCTGCCGGCAAACCGGTGATTTCTACTGCGATCCGCGACGTGGTGCGCCCCTACGGAGATAACGGCTTGGTTCGGATTGCGAGCAATGTGGCAGAATTCGTTGCTGCTGCTGAAGAAATTATGGGCGAAACTTCGGAAGATCGCGCCAAATGGCTGAGCGAAGTTGACGCCTTTTTAGCAGACAATTCTTGGGACAATACCTGGGGTGAAATGCTGGGGTTGATCGAAAGTGCGATCGCAAGTAAGAAGTCAGTTGGCAGTTGGCAGTTGGCAGTTGGCAGTTGACAGTTGATAGTTAGTAGTTTGGAGTTGCTACCAATAACTAATAACTAATAACTAATAACTAATAACTAATAACTAATAACCATTCCCCATTCCCCATTCCCCATTCCCCATTCCCCATTACCAGAGGTTTTTTAATGTTTGACTATTTAATTGTCGGAGCCGGATTTGCAGGTAGCGTTATTGCCGAAAGACTAGCAACTCAGGCGGGAAAAACAGTCTTGATAATTGATACCCGCAACCACATCGGCGGCAACGCATACGACCACTACGACAATCACGGCATCCTCGTACACAAATACGGCCCCCACATTTTTCACACCAATTCGCGCCCAGTTTTCGAGTACCTTTCGCAGTTCACCGAGTGGCGGCCATACGAACACCGCGTCCTCGCCAGCGTTGACGGTCAACTGCTGCCAATTCCGATAAATCTCAACACCGTAAACAAACTTTACGGACTGAATCTGACATCATTTGAAGTTGAAGATTTCTTCGCAAAAGTAGCCGAACCAAAGGATTACATTCGCACTTCCGAAGATGTCGTTGTCGGCAAAGTCGGCCGCGAACTTTACGAGAAATTCTTCCGCAACTACACTCGCAAACAGTGGGGAATGGATCCGTCGGAACTCGACAAATCAGTGATTGCGCGCGTGCCCACCCGCACTAACCGGGACGATCGCTATTTTACCGATACCTATCAAGCAATGCCACTCCACGGCTACACTCGGATGTTTGAAAAGATGCTGTCTCACCCAAACATCAAGGTGATGCTGAATACCGACTACCGCGAGATTGAGAGTTTTATTCCTTACGGGGAAATGATTTATACCGGGCCGGTGGATTCCTATTTCAATTATTGCTACGGGAAACTGCCTTACCGTTCCTTGGAATTCAAGCACGAAACGCTGAACGCACCCGTACACCAAGCTGCACCGGTGGTAAATTACCCGAATGAGCATTTATATACTCGCTGCACGGAGTTTAAATACCTCACCGGACAAGAGCA
Source organism: Microcoleus sp. PH2017_28_MFU_U_A (assembly GCF_020738035.1). Classification (NCBI taxonomy): domain Bacteria; kingdom Bacillati; phylum Cyanobacteriota; class Cyanophyceae; order Oscillatoriales; family Microcoleaceae; genus Microcoleus; species Microcoleus sp. PH2017_28_MFU_U_A. Next base: position 13,934 of record NZ_JAEQCX010000123.1, on the reverse strand, counting down.
TCTAAAAACGAGCATTGTCTACGAATATCCCCAAGCTGAGGGAGACCCTTACTACCCGGTTCCGCGTCCGGAAAATGCGGAAATTTACAAGAAATATAAGGCTTTGGCTGATGCAACTCCCGGAGTTTCTTTTGTGGGAAGGCTGGCGACTTACAGGTATTACAACATGGATCAAGTTGTCGCTCAAGCTTTGACAACTTATACTCAAATTACGACCAATCCGGTGATTGAATTGGCGGCAAATCTTAACGATGCTGCCTCTAATTTGAGTTCGTCGAACGCAGTTGCTGAACTCCCAGCCGCTGCTTCTCTAGAAGTTGCTGCTGTTAACGGCAATGGCAAATCTGCTAGCAAGTATAACAGTCCCAAATGAGTCGTAAAGTTTTTTACCCCACCCCAACCCTCCCCTTATTAAGGGGAGGGAGTAAGAAATTCACAAATGATTTAGGATTGCTATAGCTGCAAGCTGTGAGTTGGTAAGGCTAAAAATGTCAGTTGACAGTTGACAGTTGACGGTTGACAGATGAGGGCGACCTCTACCTATAAGGAAGAGCATTGGGGTAATGAATTGTCTTCTTTTAATTTCTCGCGATCGGGTTCCGGCTTTCAACCAATTTTTTATGGCAAAAATGTAAGGTGCGCGCTCCGCACTTTACTCTGCTTTTCTCAAAAGTTATTAAACAATTCAAACAAGGGTTAAGGTGAACATGAGCACTATCGTTAAAACTGTTTTGTCTCATCAGGTTTTGGAAGGTTCTCAATTTCCTCAGTTTCAGAAAGAAATAGAGCGCCTAATTGAAAGCGGTGGCAAAATTCTGATGCTCGATTTCTCAAATATCATTTTCCTTAAAAATTCGGAATTAATGGCTGTAGTGGCGATTATGAAATTAGTTAGAGACAGCGGATGTATACTTTTGATATCTGCCATGAGCGAACAAGTTAGAATGCTATTTGAACTCACGGGACTAGAACAGATATTTCAGCCCCACGGATAAATTCGGGGGAAGAGAGGATTTTCGATTTTCGATTTGGGATTGATTCCACGGATAAATCACGTGGCGGGTACCACCTGTGAAATTCTTGGTCAAAAGTGACCTAGCTGAACCTTTAGGAGCTTTGCAAACTGTAGCTAGCTAAACTTTGCAGTCAAGACTCATGCTTCCTATACCGATCGCAGGGTGCGTCAGTGAGAATCATAGCTTAATTTTAAGCGCTGTTAGCTGACTGACGCACCCTACAAGTATAGAAAAGCCGGACACAAGACCAAGTAAAGCTCAGGCTGTTTGAAGTCAAAAAATTTAATTTTTTAACGATAAATTAGATTGCAAAAAACTTGTCAAAGTCGCGGGAATAGTCGCTAACCTATAAATATAACTTCGGGTAGATGTGCCGATGAGTTGGTTAGGTAGAGAACTAGAAAATTGCGATATAGAAGAGTCTTCCACTCTAGACAATAAGGTGACTGTTCAAGGGCGGAAAACAGGTTATCCGCGCCCTCAATTGCGCCGCAGTAACTGGATTTGTCTGAACGGTAAGTGGAGGTTTGCTTATGATGACGCGGGACGCTGCGTGCAGCCGATCGACATTACGGACTGGAGTCACACTATAGAAGTGCCGTTTGTTCCCGAATCAATCAAAAGCGGGATCGGCGACACGAATTTTCACGCTAACTGTTGGTACGATCGCGAATTCGACCTGCCCCACACAGAAAGCAGAGTTCTCCTCCACTTCGGCGCTGTAGACTACCGCGCCCGCGTCTGGGTAAACGGTCAGTTTGTCATCGAACACGAAGGCGGGCACACTCCTTTCACCGCAGACATTACAGCAGTTCTTAACCCCATCGGGCCGCAGCGGGTGACTGTTTGGGCCCAGGACGACCCGCAAGATTTGGCAAAACCGCGCGGCAAGCAAGATTGGCAAGTGGAACCGCACAGCATCTGGTATCCGCGCACGACTGGCATTTGGCAGACGGTGTGGGTAGAATTGGTGCCTCACACTTATATCGATCGCATCCGGTGGACTCCGCAGTTTGAACGCTGGGAAATCGGTTTTGAGGCGTTTGTGGCGGGCGATCGCCAGTCGGGGATTCAAATTAAAGTTAAACTGTCGATCGGCTGTTTGCTGCTGGTCAACGACACCTACGAAGTGATCAACGGCGAAATCCACCGCCGCATCGCCCTTTCAGACCCGGGTATCGACGACTACCGCAACGAACTGCTGTGGAGTCCGGAAAAACCTACATTAATTAACGCACAAGTCGAGCTGTGGGCCGACGGCAAACTGCTTGACGAGATTAAATCTTACACCGCGATGCGGACTGTCAGCATTCAGCGCGATCGCTTCATGCTGAACGGCCGCCCCTACTACCTGAGACTGGTGCTCGATCAAGGTTACTGGCCCGATACCCTGATGACGGCGCCATCCGACGAAGCTTTGCGCCACGATGTCGAATTAGTCAAAGCAATGGGTTTCAACGGCGTCCGCAAACACCAGAAAATCGAAGATCCGCGATTTTTGTACTGGGCCGACGTGCTGGGGCTGCTAGTTTGGGAAGAAATGCCCAGCGCCTACCGCTTCACTCGCAAGGCCGTTGACAGGCTGACGCGGGAGTGGACGGAAGCGATCGATCGCGACTCCAGCCACCCCTGTATCGTAGTCTGGGTGCCGTTCAACGAATCCTGGGGAGTTCCCAATTTAGTCGAAGCCGAGGCCCACCGCCACTACGTGCAAGCTTTATATTTTTTGACGAAAACCTTAGACCCCACTCGCCCCGTCATCGGTAACGACGGCTGGGAAAGCACAGATACCGACATCCTGGCGATTCACGACTACGACAACAACCCGCAAACTGTAGCCAAGCGCTACGGGCCCGAAGTCCAACTAGCCGATTTGTTCGATCGCGGGCGTCCCGGCGGGCGAGTCCTCACCCTCGACGGACACCCGCACCAAGGACAGCCCGTGATGCTGACGGAATTCGGCGGCATCGCCTGCGCCGGCCGCGAAAACCCCGATTTTCACAGGGTGTGGGGCTACGTGCGCGCGTCGGACACCTCTGAATTGCAACACCGCTACACCGCGCTGCTGCACGTGGTAAATCGAGTGGAAATGTTCAGCGGATTTTGTTACACGCAGTTGACGGATACTTTCCAAGAAGCTAACGGTTTGCTGTATGCCGATCGTACTCCCAAATTTCCCATAGAGGCGATCGCCGCGGCAACTCTCGGCTGGGATATTCCCGAAGAAAGTTCGCAGCCGCCAGCGATTACTCAGTGCTAATTGGGAATGGGTAATTGGTAATTGGTAATTGGTAATTGGTAATTGGTAATTGGGAATGGGTAATTGGTAATTGGTAATTGGTAATTGGTAATTGGTAATTGGTAATTGGTAATTGGTAATTGCCCGCAGTTCCAAGTTATTGGATATAGCAAGTCTCAATCATTTATGAACCTCTTCCCGATTCCTAATGCCCAATGCTTTTCGGCCCAATTCCCGATTCCTAATGCCCAATGCTTTTAGGCCCCATTCCCCATTCCCCATTCCCCATTCCCCATTCCCCATTCCCCATTCCCCATTCCCCATTCCCCATTACCTAATAATGTTTCAAAGTTTTTTCATGGGCGGTTTTGAATGTTCCACCCACAAATTGCGATCGGGAAAACGCCTCGATGTCACAGCCGCCACCGGCCACGATAATTTTGCGATCGCCGACTACCAACGCTTGCAAGAACAGGGCATTTACACAGTCCGCGAAGGTCTCCGCTGGCACTTAATCGAACAGACTCCCGGAACATACGATTTTTCCAGTTCCCTACCAATTATTCGCGCCGCCCGCGACACAAAAATGCAGGTAATTTGGGATTTGTTTCACTACGGCTGGCCCGACGATATTGATATTTTCAGTCCCGAATTCGTGTCCCGGTTTGCTAAGATGGTGCGCGCTTTTATGCAAGTGCTGACTGAAGAAACAGACCAAACACCTTTTGTGACACCTGTCAATGAAATTTCATTTATTGCTTGGGCGGGCGGCGATGTTGCTTACATCAATCCGTTTGCAAAAGGGCGGGGAGACGAGCTAAAAATCCAGTTAATCAAAGCGTCGATCGCCGCGATAGAATCTGTTTGGGAAGTCAATCCCAGCACCCGCATCGTTCAAATCGACCCGGTAATTAACATTATTGCCGATCCTGACAAACCGGAGGATAAAGACGCGGCTGAAGGTTATCGTTTATCTCAATATCAAGCTTGGGATATGTTGGCCGGACGTTTTCGCCCCGAACTCGGCGGCCAGGAAAAGTATCTCGATATTATTGGGTTGAATTATTACGATCGCAATCAGTGGATTCACAATGAAGATCCGATGAAATACACCGACAAGCTGTACCGCCCGTTTCGCGAATTGCTGCGAGAAGTGTTCGATCGCTACGGCCGCCCCTTATTCATCGCAGAAACGGGTACTGAAGACGATTTTAGACCTGTCTGGTTCAATTATGTGTGCACTGAGGTAGCGGCGGCAATGAAAGCGGGCGTTCCGATAGACGGAGTTTGTTTGTATCCGATTGTCAACCATCCGGGTTGGGATGACGATCGCCACTGCTACAATGGTCTTTGGGATTATTGCGATGCAAAGGGCGATCGAGAAATTTATCAGCCTTTGGCGGATGAATTGCAGTTTCAAAGGCAGCAGATTGAACCGTTGCTTAAGTGTTGAGACTCGGCGGTTGAAACCGCGTCTATACAAACGAAGTCCGCCTGCGCGGACTAAGAGTTAGAGCGGGTATTTAAGCCGGATTTGGGATTAGATATAAAAGGGCGATCGCTTTTGGCTGACGTTTATTATACAGACTTAATCCAAGGTCGAAGTTTGCCAGAATTAAGCCTTTCTATATATTTAAAAGTGCGATCGCACGCATCATACCAAATCATACTTAAATACCCCCTTTATTCTTCAGTCCGCGAAGGCGGACTTTGTTTGTGTAGACGCGGTTTCAACCGCCGAGTCTCAACAAAAATTGCGACTTTAGATAGGGGCGAATTCTCCCAGCACGAAGTTATACTCCTAACATCTATTAAAAACGCCCGCCCCAACAAAAATGCACTCCCAAATATTGCTAAAACCAGACGGCCGCCCCCTGACACTCTACAGCCGCTACCCAATCCCAGAAGGTATCGCGGCCGTAAGTCCCAGCAATGAACCCGTACAGGCAAACCCGCACTTTCGCTGGCATCCTTTGCGGGGGGAATGGGTAGCATACGCCAGCCACCGTCAGGGAAGAACTTTCATGCCGCCGCCGGAATACAACCCGCTGGCTGCGACAATTAATCCCAAATTCCCGACAGAATTGCCACCTGGAGATTACGATGTAGCTGTTTTTGACAACCGCTTTCCCTCGATGACTTTTCAGGCGAACAACGCACCTGCAAGTATTGTCGAAACTCTGCCAGCTAAGGGCATTTGCGAAGTCGTTGTTTTTACTCAAGATCCGCAGGCTTCCCTCGGTTCTTTGGAGTTAAGTCACTTAGAATTGCTGTTAGAAGTATGGGCCGATCGCACTTCAGTTATCGGCAGCAATCCCGAAATTCAATACGTCTTGCCTTTTGAAAATCGCGGCGTCGAAGTTGGAGTGACTTTGCACCATCCCCACGGTCAAATTTACGCTTATCCCTTCGTGCCACCAGTCCCCGCGCGGATGTTAGAATGTCAGTCGGTTTACTATCAAAAAAACAGTTCCGGTTTGCTGCAAGATTTGATTCAAAAAGAGATTGCTGACAAACAGCGAATTCTTTATTTAGACTCCGAGGCGATCGCCTTTGTGCCCGCTTGCGCCCGCTACCCTTACGAAGTTTGGATTGCGCCCATAACTCCCGCTGCCACATTTATCGATTTGACGGAAAAACAGCGTCAATCCCTCGCTAAAGCCTTAAAAACAGTCACCCTTAAATACGACGGTTTGTGGCAGCGCCAATTCCCTTATTTGATGGCTTGGTTTCAAGGGCCGACAGACGGGAATCCGCATCCAGAGGCGCATTTGCACGCTGAATTTTATCCGCCCTATCGATCGAGCGATCGGCTAAAATATCTAGCAGGAACCGAACTCGCCGCCGGAATGTTTGCCAACGACGCATTACCTGAAGAAAAAGCCAAAGAATTGCAAGCAGTAGCTGTAAATCTATTTTAGATTTTAGATTTTAGATTTTAGAGATTTACCGTGGAGAGGGGCGGGTTTAGGAGACGAGCGTTTTTAGGCAATTATTGTTAGTAAACCCGCCCCTACAAGATTGCGGTTAATCGACCAGACATGATATTATATCCGTTACACAATCCGCTGCCGAACTTTCATCTATGATAAACTCATTAAATCCAGAAGTCGATCGCAAACTCGAATTCATCCGCAAAACCTTAACCGAAACCAGAGCGATCGCCCTGCGGTTGCGCGGCACGGATTGGTTTGCCTGGGCCACAGCGGGCGGTTCCAATACAGTATTGCTAACCGCAGAAACCGGAGTTGCAGAAATATTAATTACCGCCGAAAACGCTTTTGTGCTGACAGATGAAATCGAAGCTCAACGCTTGCAAGATGAAGAACTTCCCGCAAATTTTCAAATGCACATCTATCCTTGGGCGGATGTTGCACAGCGCGAGAGTTTTGTCAAAGAAATCACTGCGGGCGGTAACGTGATGTGCGATCGACCAAATTCCCAAGAAACGCCAATAATCGCATCTTTACAATCCCGCAAACAGACAATAATGTCAAGCGAATTAGAGCGCTATCGGCGAGTCGGAAGTTTAGCCAGCGAAGCAATGACAGAGGTACTTTCAGCAGCCAAACCAACATGGACAGAATATCAGCTAGCGGGTGCCGGTGCAGAGGCATTGTGGGCTAGAGGCTTGCATCCAGCCCTGACATTAGTTGCTGGAGAAAGGCGTTTGCCGCTGTACCGCCACGCCACCGCCACCGCCGAAAAAATTGGGCGACAAGCAATGCTAGTATTTTGCGCTAGGGGAGGCGGTTTGTATGCCAATTTAACCAGATTTGTCTGTTTTGGTTCTCTGGAAAAACAGCATTCAGAATTGCACCGACAAGTTAGAGAAATTGAAGCTGCTGGTTTAGATTCGTGCCGCCCGGGAGTATTGCTTAATGCTGTTTACGAGACACTAAAAACTGCTTACGAACAGCACGGATATCCTCAAGCAATTCGGGAACACCATCAAGGTGGAACTACGGGATATTTGGCGCGGGAAATTGTGGCGAATCCGGCTACTTCAGATATTTTAACAGAGAATACGGCTGTGGCTTGGAATCCGAGTTTGTCTGGAGCAAAAATTGAGGATACGTTTGTAATTTCCAGCGATGGAAAGTTGGAAAATTTGACATTCGATGCGAATTGGTCGAGTGTAGAAGTAGCAGGCAGGTTGCGCCCGGTGCCGCTGGAAATATAGCCGAAGCAAAGCACGACGCGGATTTTGATACGGATACACGAATTAATTATCGAGTTATATCAAATCCGGTACATCGGAATTAATAATTACCCACAATCAGGACACGGCAGTGCCGTTTCCCTACCCCGATTAATTGTAGGGACAAAGGCCAAGCCCTGTCCTCTGGATTTAGTCTTAAACTCTCAATACAGGTCTTTCGGGATTTTCGGGATTGGGAACTAGACGCTGATTCTTGCAATCTACCAGCAAATCTAATGTTTCTAACACAGTTTGACCGATTAGCACGATATCGCCTAAAACCATTGCTGCCTCTATCGTCTCGCGCCCTTCCAGTTCAATGATAATTGGTTCAGTCAATCCCACAGTTTCTTGTCTGCCGTCAGCATATTTGGCTATTTCTTGACTCCGAATTCTTAAACCGAGGTGTTCGCAGACTTCTAGGGGAATTGCTGTACGTACAGCACCAGTATCTATCAGTGCTTCTGCTTCGTACACGCGCAACAGATTGGGATTGAGCAATCCTCGACTGACTAAGGCTTCATCAATTGCATTCGTGAGCTTGACTTTGACTCGAACTGCGCCCATATTTTTGCTGATTTGATTTCGATCGCAATTTATCATAAAAATAGCCTCTCTATTCGTCTACAAAGTCTACCTTTGATTCTAGCTTGAAATTTGTGCAGCCACAGGTTTTAAGGGTACATCTCAATTTTGTAAGGGCGAAGCATTTCGGCAGACAATTTATTAGTAATAACCAGAGATTTACTGCCGAAATGCTTCGCCCCTACGAGTATATTTGCAAAAATGGGATGCTCCAGGTTTAACCTGTAGGCTGCAACAACATTCGGCTAAATATGTCTAAAGACTATTCATCTTCAGCATAGATATACCGATACAATTCGCTCGGATCGGGTTCGGGGCTTTTCTCAGCAAAATCTACCGCATCATCGATGACTGCTTCAATCTTTTTCTCGATCGCCTTTAATTCCTCAGCAGTGGCCAAAGTGCGATCGATCAAATCAGCAGCCAACTTCTTAATCGGATCGCGCGGGAACCAATATTCCTTCTCTTCCTTAGAGCGCAATTCGTCAGGATCTGCCAAAGAATGTCCGCGAAAACGATAAGTCAAAGCCTCGATCACAGTCGGCCCTTCGCCGGCCCGCGCCCGCGCTACAGCTTCCTTCGCGACTTCCCGCACCGCCAAAACATCCATCCCGTCAACCTCAACTCCAGCCATGCCAAAAGCATGAGCTTTCTTGAAAATCATCGGGTCAGAAGTAGCTCGCTCGTGGGCCATGCCGATCGCCCATTTGTTGTTTTCCACAACATAAAGAATCGGCAATTTCCACAAAGCCGCCATGTTCAAACACTCGAAAAACTGCCCGTTATTTGCCGCACCATCGCCAAAAAAACAAGCAGTCACGCCATCGGAACTTTCATCTCCCAAAGCTTCGCGCCGGTACTTCGATTGAAAAGCCGCCCCCGTAGCTACAGGAATCCCCTCAGCCACAAAAGCATAGCCTCCCAACAGCCGGTGTTCTGCCGAAAACATATGCATCGAACCGCCGCGGCCCTTCGAGCAACCGGTTTCCTTTCCGAACAACTCCGCCATTACTTCCCGCGCCGGTACGCCCGCACTCAAAGCGTGAACGTGATCGCGGTAGGTGCTGCTGACGTAATCCGTACTATCGCGGCGCATCGATCGAATCACCCCAGTAGACACGGCTTCTTGGCCGTTGTACAAGTGGACAAAACCAAACATTTTGCCCCGGTAGTACATCTCAGCACACTTGTCCTCAAAAAAGCGCCCCAAAACCATATCCTCGTAGAGCATCAAGCCCTCATCCCGAGAAATAGTTACGCTTTGTGCGTCAAAAACTGGTAGAGTCCGTTCCATAAAAAATTAATACCCGATCGGCTGCCTAAACATCTAAATGTAAACCGACAGAGGACACAACCGCAGCATAAAATGGGCGAACATTTTCCCAGCAGCAGTTACAAGCATTGTTAAAATGAGCTTAGTATGGGAAATTTGCCAAAATAGGGAGAGCCAACTGCCACATCGACCCGCTGCGGTTGTGTCTAAAACTTAAGATCGGTCTTGTTCAAAGTGGGGCAGGATGCGAACCTCACTCTAAAACGCCGTAGAGGGAAACAGTCGGAGTACCTTGAAGGAAGTTCTCGATATCCTTAACAGGACTCAGAAGCTCACATCAAAATCATATTTTTGAGATTTGATGTGAGAGCATCACCTAAGATAGGCTAATTCAGTTGCTAGCGCTTTGGGGAAGTGGACAGTGCTCATTCCACTAGATTACTACCGTATTTTGGGTCTACCGATTCAAGCTACTGCCGAACAGTTGCAGCAGGCTCACCGCGATCGAACTTTACAGCTTCCACGCCGGGAGTATTCCGAAGTTGCGATCGTCGCCCGCAAACAACTGATCGATGAAGCCTGCGCCGTTCTGTCAGACTCAGACGGGCGCAAAGCTTATGATGTCAGTTTTTTAGCCAAAACTTACGATCGAGAGTCGGAAGCAGCCATGGCGGCCAAGCAGAGGTCGAAAACCTCTACTGGGCCGGCCACAGTCCTGCAAGATGCAGGAGAAACCGTTGCGGCAGAGTCTAAGGCTTTAGACGCTGCTCCTGACCCCCACACTCCAAGTATTGAAATCGATGACAACCAATTCGTAGGAGCCCTGCTCGTACTGCAAGAACTGGGGGAATACGAACTCGTACAGAAGCTGGGGCGCCCGTATCTCAACAATGGCAGCATCGCGATCGACGAAGGCCGCTTCGGCGACCCGCAGCTCGTGCGGCCCGATATCGTTTTAACCGTAGCCCTGGCCTGCCTAGAACTCGGCCGCGAACAGTGGCAGCAAGGTCAATACCAAAATGCGGCAAAATCACTAGACGCAGGTCAAGAACTGCTGCTGCGCGAAAGCTTATTTCCAAGCGTGAGGGGTGAAATGCAAACCGATATATACAAACTCCGTCCGTACAACATTTTAGAATTACTATCGCTCCCCGAAGAAAAAGTCTCCGAGCGCCGCCAGGGACTGCAAATCCTGCGAGAAATGCTGGAGGAACGGGGCGGCATCGATGGCTCGGGGGACGATCGATCGGGTTTAGGAATAGAAGACTTCCTCCGCTTCGTCCAGCAACTCCGCAAACACCTAACCAGTAGCGAGCAGCAGACCCTATTTGAAGCTGAAGCCGGCCGCCCCTCCGCAGTGGCCACTTACCTCTCGGTCTACACTCTGTTAGCCCAAGGATTTGCCGCCAGACAGCCTTCGATGATCCGCCGCGCCAAGCTGATGCTGATGCAGCTCGGCCGCCGCCAAGACGTTCACCTCGAAAAAGCTGTGTGTTCGCTGCTGCTGGGCCAGACAGAAGAAGCCAGCAGATCTCTCGAACTCAGTTCGGAAAAAGAACCCCTCGCGTTCATTCGCGAACATTCCCAAGATTCTCCCGATTTGTTGCCAGGACTCTGCTTGTACGCCGAACACTGGCTGCAAGAAGAAGTGTTTCCTCACTTCCGCGACTTGGCAAACCAGTCAGTCTCTTTGAAAGATTATTTTGCCGATCCGAAAGTCCAAGCTTACCTAGAAGCTTTGCCCTCGGATGCCGAAACCGCCAACGAATGGGTCGTCGTGCAACCGAGATCGGGCAAACCTCAGGGGAAACTGCAACCACCCGGCGATCGCCCGCCTGCACCTCCACAGCCTCCCGCCGCCAAACAGGCAGCCAGTAGTCTCACCTTGACCCCCGTACCGACTGACAGATCCAGCGCAGCTTCAGCGCCGAAATATCAGGCAACGGCGGCAGGAATTGGGGCTGCGGCGGCCGTCTCTCTCCCGACAGCTACGGCGGGACGGCCTGCGGCCTCGACCTCCAAACCGCGCAGGAACCCGAGTTCGAGCCGGCGCAGCGGAGCGATCGGCCAGGGGTTAACAGGTTCTTTTGCCGATCGGGCGCGCACCCTAGCAGCCCAAATTGGGGCCCAAGTCAAGTCCCTGCCACCAAACAAGCTGGCTCTGCTTGTCGTCGCAGCCGTCCTGAGCCTGTTAATTCTGTGGTTAATACTCAGTCTGTTTTTGAGTGCCTTGCAAGCCCTCTCAGGCCCATCTCTCCAAGGAGAACAAGCCCGCGTCAGCCTCGATGCACCGCCCATAGAAATCCCCGCACTAGCCCCTGCCCCAGAGCCTGGCGCCCCCGCCCCCGCCCCAGTGTCGGGAGCAATGACGGAAGAAGGAGCCAAACAAATAGTTCAAGACTGGCTGTCGGCGAAAGCAGCGGCTTTGGGCCCCAATCACGCTGTCGAAGAATTACAGAAAGTTCTCACAGAACCGGCTTTGTCTCGCTGGCAATTGATGGCAGATGCCCAACAGAAAAACAACGCCCACCAGCGTTACGTGCACAAGCTAGAAGTTAAAGGAGTTAAGACAAATCCGACTAATCCCGATCGCGCCGAAGTAGAAGCCCAAGTCAGCGAAAAAGCCGAAACCTTCGATCGCGAACAGTTAGTTACTTCGCGCAACGAAAACCTCCGCATTCGCTACGACTTGATCCGCCAAGAGGGACAATGGCGGATTATGGATTGGCAAGTGATGAAGTAGGGAATTGGGCATTGGGCATTGGACATTGGGCATTGGGTGTCCCAAGTAACGGAGGAGACGGCAATGCCGTTTCCCTACTCCAAAATGATCGATTATCCTCGGGCGAGGAGGAGACGGCAATGCCGTTTCCCTACCACGATTAATTGTAGGGAAACGGCACTGCCGTTTCCTGATTTTGGGTAATATTAAATCCGTTTGCATCGGAATGATCTAAACGGAGGAGACGGAGGAGACGGCAGTGCCGTGTCCCTACGATCAATTGTAGGGACACGGCACTGCCGTCTCCTCTATATTATTCCGGTGCAGCCGGAATTGATATGATATTACATCCCGTACATTGCTCGTTAGCCGAACTTTCTTCTGCTAGAATTTTAAATTCTTAGATCGGAGTTTTGAATTGCAAATTATTGTTGAATGCTGGCGTTTTATTTGTCATTCCTATTGCGTATTCAATCAATTTCAACTATTAGAAATGCTCGTAGGCGTAAGCCGGGGCGTAAGCCATCGCCCTCCAGGACAAATTGAGCTTTTTCACCGGGATATGCCCTACGTAGACGCAGCTTGGGAGACGAAAGTTAGTTTGTTCGATCGCCCAAATGACAGATTGCTCCGCAGCATTCCGAACCCTGGGGAAAATCAGTCAGCCGACGTGACGCTGCGAATGCACTGCCCGTGGGACTTTTCAGCATCCAGCAGCACCGAAACTTGGGTATTTGCAGCCACAGAATGGGGGATTATTACCAGTACAGTATTGCAGGCGATCGGCGTGAGGTCGATCGCCCAAACCCCGGTTAATTCAGAAGTAAAGATTATTACACCTTCAGCGTGGTCAAAAGCCGGCTTAATTCGTAGCGGTATTGAGGGCGATCGAATTGCCGTTGTACCTTTGGGAATCGATCCTCAGATTTATTATCCTGTTTCGGGCGATCGGCGTCAATTGCTGCGCGAAAGCTTCGGTTGGTCAAACTATTTTATATTTTTAAACATCGGAGGACAAACCGATCGCAAAGGGATTCGTCCTTTATTAAAAGCCTTCGCGGCGGTAGTTGACAAATATCCCGATGCGAGATTAGTTTTGAAAGGTTCAGAATTGCTTTATCCCTCCAGAAATGAGATTGCTGAAGCTTGCCGAGTTGTACTCGACGATGCGGAAAGAGCGAGAGTTTTACCGAGATTAATTTATACTGGGAGCCAGCTATCTTTTGCTCAAATAGCGGAGATTTACCAAGCAGCAGATGTTTATGTTTCTGCTTATTTGGCGGAAGGTTTTAATCTGCCGGTGTTGGAAGCTGTGGCTTGCGGTTTACCCGTAATTTGTACCGAGGGTGGCCCGACTGATGATTTTACTCGATCGGACTTTGCACTGCGAATCGAGAGTAAATTTATGGCTGTGGTAATTGAGGGGGAAACCTTATTTATGTTAGCTCCTGAGTGGGAACATTTGACTGATTTGATGCAGCGGGCGATCGAGCAGCCTGAAATTGGGGCGAGAGCTCGGGTTGCGGGCCCGGGTTTTGTGGCTGATAATTTTAGTTGGGGGCGATCGGTCGATCGGCTGCTGGAGGTTATGGGAGGGGATAAAAGGAGAGTGGAGAAGTCTATTTTTGAGCCAATAATTTTGTAATTTGGGCGTTTCAAGCCCTAGATGGGGAAATAGGTATTTTCCGGCGTTGCAGCATTAAAAGCCAAGGTATTTATCTTGCAAGCGTTTCAATCCCTGATAGGGTTTTAGGTATTTTCCGGCGAAATAAAGCTGCTTTTGCAACATCTTAGACCTCGTTTCAATCCCTGATAGGGTTTTAGGTATTTTCCGGCTCCTCAGCACCTTCTGGTTGTTTTCGTCTATCGCCTCGTTTCAATCCCTGATAGGGTTTTAG
>NZ_JAEQCX010000002.1:0-2903 GCF_020738035.1 Microcoleus sp. PH2017_28_MFU_U_A | reverse complement strand
AAATACTGATTCAGATGATGCGAAGTCGGCTTAAAAGTAAAGGTTTCCCGCTTCCCACCCGGTAAAGTAATAAACACCTTAGTCTTGCTATCAAACGGTACCGTATTTATCCCCAACTCCTCATAAGTCGGGTCAGCTTTTAGCGAAGTCTTCAAATCAGTATCCCGGAACTCCATTCGCCAGCCGTAGCCAAAATCATCGCTAGAATTCGCATTCAAAGAATCGTAAGTCCGAGTCACGTTAATCGGAATACCCGCCACTGGAACCGATAAATCAGTAAACGACAACCGGAAATTCCCCAACTTCAAATCCCCCGCAACATTCACCGTTCTTTCAGTAGTCGAACCGTTACCGTTAGCATCGAATGCAGTGAATTTCAGAACGTAAGCGCCATTAGCTAAAATAGTCGGGTCAAATGTTGCAATCGTGCCGTTAGTAACAGCAGTCGTTCCCCGATAAACTTCCTTAAATTGACTGCTACCAACCGGGGCTACTGACAAAGTATAGTAATCTAAATTGCTGTCAGTTATCGTACCTCGAATTACCAGAGGTGCAGAAACATCAACATCATCCGCTAAATTGATATTGATAATTGGCGCATTGACATCAGTAGTGTCAATCGCCCTGACAACTTGAGTCGCATTCCCCACATTACCAGCCGCATCTTTAGCTGTGGCAATTGCCGTGATGGGAGTTAAGTTATTTAACTTGACAGTTGCTTTGCCCTGTGCATCTATGACTACAGGAGTGCCGTTGATAGTTAAGCCCAAAGACTCGATTTTCACGTTATCGACAGCATTCACGGTAAAGATGACCGAATCTCCAAGATTCACATTATTGTTGCTGGCAATCAGATTGACTTTAGGTGCAGAAGTATCGGCAACAACGCTTAAATTGTAAGAAACAGTAACGCTTTCCCCAAAAGTATCAGTCACCTTAACAGAAACCGGATGATTACCGATATTATCCGCATTCGGCTTCCAACTAATCCGCCCGAATTCATCAACAGTCATGCCACTGGGAGATTGAATTAAAGCAAAAGTCAACAAATCTCCATTCGCATCAGTCGCCTTCAAATCGTAGCGATAACTGGCACCGGGCGAAACAGATTGAATCGGAATAGTTGGCACAACCGCTGCTGAATTAGCCCTGGCAATTAACTCAAAACCTTGGGCCGCACCCGTACCGGAATTGTCAACCGCCCCGACTACTATTTGATGGTTTCCAGCAGTAGGATTGTTCCAAGTAACAACACCAGTAGCTGAATTAATTGTCATGCCGACTGGAGATTGCAATAACTGGTATTGCGAGATAGTACCGTCAGCATCAGTTGCAGTAACTTGGTAGGTATAAGGGCGTCCTGGTGAGGCTGTGAATGTAGGTGTGGAAGTGATTGCAGGCGGCAGATTGATAGCAGTAGTTCCCGCAGTGACAGTAAAAGTTTGAGTAGCAATTGCCCCCTGCTTGTCAGTCACCGCAACTTCCACAGAATGCTGCCCGATTTGAGTAGAATTCGGAGTCCATTGAATCCTGCCGTTGCTGTCAATTGCCATGCCGACGGGATGGCTGACTAAACTGAAAGTCAGCGGGTCATTTTCCAAATCTTTAGCCGCAACTGCATAGGTATAAACTTGTCCTGTTGCAGCCCGAGTTGGAGGATTAGAAACAATAGTAGGTGGCGTATTAAGTCCCCTGACAGTCAGACTGAATTCTTGAACTGCATAACCGCCGTTACCGTCAATTGTCCTTACAGAAACAGTATGTTCGCCAACTTGTTCTGCGTTAGGCTGCCAGCGTAAAGAACCAGATAGGGGGTCAACAATCATCCCGGATGGTGCTTTGTCCAAACTCCACAGCAACCTGTCTCCATCCGCATCGCTACCCGTCAAATTGTATTGATAAAGCTTGGCGAGATTAGTAATTTGTTCTGCGGGAGTAGAATCGATACTCGGTGGGCGATTGTGGGAGACTCCGGGAGTCCAACTGATAAGTCCTTCTTGGAATGTCATGCCGGCGGGTGTCGAAGCTGGCGTTGCAAATGCCATGCCGGAGGGCGGATTTAATAGAGTATATGTTAAGGGGTTGCCGTCTGGGTCTTTGGCTTCTACTTGATAGAAATAAGTCTTGCCCAAACGGGTATTTGTGCGGGGAGTGGAGGTGATGGATGGTGCTCGATTGGGGGCGGCTGGGCTGACGGTTAATTTGTTGTCTGTTGCTTTGATCAGGATTTCCCAAGGTTCGACTTCGCCGGCGTAAACCCAATTGAATGCGCCTCCTTGTTGTGCGGTGGTGGGAGTCCAATGCCAATTGTATTGGACTTAACGCGATCGTTAGTATCGTTAAGAAACCGGAGATTGTCTCTCGTACTGTTACAACTTATTAATTATCGCACAAGGGCGATCGCTTTTTCCAAAACATTCAGGTATGCTGAGCAGATCGACAGTCATTAAAAACTGACAGTAAAATTGTGTTAAGGTATGAAGGTGTGAGGGCATGATTCCAGACTTTGATGAGAACGGCAACTTGCCACCGGGAGTGCATTGGTGCGAATGGGAGGAGTTTAAACAGAGATTTGGTACTAATTCTACAAGGCAGCGAATGATAGATGGTTTGGAGTTGGCACTCGTCCAATTAAAAGCAGCAGGCTGTAGAACTATTTATATTAACGGTAGTTTTGTTAGTAGCAAGCCAAAACCAGGTGATTTTGATGCGTGTTGGGAACCGGCAGATGTGGATTACGATTTTCTCCGAAAAAATGCCCCGAGACTGCTAAATAATTTAGATCGCAGCGCGCAGAAATCTAAATAGGGCTTGCTGAATAATTGATTGCCAACCAAGAGCAGGAGCGATCAATATATTCAAGCTTGGTTAAAGATAAGTTTTTTCTGTATCGAGTCGCCCCA